>JANNSW010000117.1:0-9562 GCA_031403055.1 Hyphomicrobiaceae bacterium
AGCGCTTCCGGCGCATGTGGGAATACTACCTCGTCTATTGCGTGGTCGGATTCGAGCGCGGCCTGATCGACGTCGGGCTCTACCGTCTGACCCGGCCACACGTGGCGCTGTGATCGACCCGTGCCACCGGCCCGTATTCCCGGGGGAGTGGAGGAGCTAGTGTGGTGTCTCGCAAATGCCATCCAGCATCCGCGGTGGGCTAGGTGATGGCATTTGCAAGGCGAAACCACACTAGAATCATAGAGTTGCTAGTGTCCTTTCATCTCCGAAGTACGCTTCAGAGGACACTGCGAGGTTGAGCGTATTTCGGAGACAGGACACTAGCGATGTTGAAATTGGCGCCGGGGCGGCTGATCGACAACGAGCCGCTCGACCTGTTCGACTATCTCGATGGCGTGGTGGTCGGCTCGGGCGTGCTCGAGGACCGGTTCGGCCGGCTCCGCCAGCGCCTGCATGTGACCATGCGGGGTGCTCTGAAGGGCGACAGGCTCGCGCTCGACGAGGTGCTGGTCTATGGCGATGGCACCGAGGAGCGGCGGCAGTGGCAGCTTGAGCGGCTGGCGGGCGGGGCCATCACGGGCCACGCCGACGATTGCGAGGGGCCGGTCACGGGCTCGGCCGCGGGCGGAGCCGCAGTGCTGCGCTACGTGTTCCGGTTGCGGATCGGGGGCCGGATCGTGCCGGTCCGCGTCCTCGACAGGTTCTATCGCATCAACGATCGGATCGTCGTCGATCGCGCGCGGCTGAGCAAATGGGGCGTGAAGCTCGGCGAGCTCTCGCTCGTCTATGAGAAGCGGGCCTGATGCCCCAGACGCTTTACGGCATCAGCCTCGCAGCACGCCGCGCCGGATCAGCGCAAAGAACAGCGAGGTCGGCAGCAGCCGCGCCAGCTTCAGAATCGCGACGAGCTGCCAGGGAAAGGCGATCTCGAACCGGCCACGCACGAGGCCCCTGATGATCCGGCGTGCGGCATCCTCGGGCTTGATCATGAACGGCATCGGGAAATCGTTGCGTGCGGTGAGGGCAGTCGCGACGAACCCGGGATTGACGACGCTGAGGCCGATGCCGGCGCGCTCCAACTCGGGTTTCAGGCTTTCCGCGAGGCTGATCAGCGCGGCTTTGCTCGACCCGTAGGCGCCAGCTTTCGGCAGGCCGCGATAGCCCGCGACCGAGGCGACGATCGCAACCTGGCCCGCGCGCCGCGCCCGCATGCCCGGCAAGACCGGCGCCAGCGAACCGACGACGCCAAGGAAGTTGACGTTCATAGTGCGCTCGAAGATCGCGGGCTCGAACGTGTCGAGTGTCACCGGCTCCCAGGTTCCCGCGTTGAGGATCGCAAGGTCAATCGGGCCGAGCTCGCGCTCGATCCGGGCGACCGCCGCGGCGAGCGCAGTGCGATCCGTCACATCCGCGGGAAAAGCCAGAACTCCGGACTGCAGGGCCCCAAGCTCAGCGAGCTTTTCCGCCGAGCGAGCGGTCGCGGCCACCCGAACGCCACTACGCGCAAGCAAGAGCGCGAGCTCGCGGCCAATGCCGCTGCTCGCGCCCGTGATCCAGGCGACCTTCCAAGGGAGAGACGCTTCCTTGCTCAAATGCCGACCAGCGGTTGCAGCAACCGGCTGACGAGGCCCTTGAACTTCATCTGATGCTCGCTGGCGATCAGGCAGATGCAGGCTTCCCCCGCCTCGATCACCGGCATGTGCTCCACTGCCTCGTCGAGGTCGGCCACGTCGCCGGGACCGAACCGGCCCATGCTGTCGCGGTAGGCGCCGCTCAGCACCAGCGTCAGCTCCGCGCCGCCGTGGCCATGCTCCGGGATGGTGCGGCCCGGATCGACCTTCAGCAGCCGCAGGTCGCCCGCTGCTCCCTCCGACATCGGCAGCTTCACCGAGCGCACGCCAGGCGCGATCCGCTTCCAGGCGAGATCCTCGAGCGGACCCCCGAGCAGCTTGGCGATCGGCCGCGGCATGGCTTCGATCGAAGCAGCGCCACGCGTTGACGTCACTGGGGACTTGGCAGTCAGCGGGCTGCCTTCGAGGCGGCCGAGCAGGGCGCCACCGATCGCCTCCATGGCGCGCAGCGTCCGCCGGCAGTCGGGGCAGAGCTCGGTGTGGGCGGCAACCACCGCGGACAAGGCTTCCCCCAGCGTGCCGGCGGCAAAGCTCATCAGTGTGGCGTCGTCGAGATGATGCAGAATGGTCATTCAAAGGTCCTCGAAGGCATCGCGCATCTTCTGGAAGGCGAGCCGCATGCGTGATTTCACCGTGCCGAGCGGCAACGACAGCTGCTCGGCGATCTCGGAATGCGAAAGCCCATCGAGGTAGGACAGCCGGACGACCGCCAACTGGTCCGCCGGCAATCCGTCGAGGGCGACAAGGACGCGACTGCTGACCTGACCGGAGGCGACCTGCTCGTCGGGCAGTGGACTGTCGTCGGTCTCCTCGTGGTCCTCTTCCACATATTGCTGCCAAGGCACCTCCCGCCGCAGCCGGTCGATCCGGAGATTGCGCGCGATCGTGAAAATCCAGGTGACGGCACTGCCGCGGTCGCCCGAGTACAGCCCGGCCTTGCGCCAGACGGACAGCAGCGTCTCCTGGGCCAGCTCCTCGGCCGTCGCCGCGTCCGCGCCATGCCTGATCAGGTACGCCTTCACGCGCGGACCATAAGCCTGGAACAATTCCTCGAATGCGCGCGGATCGCGTGTTGCCGCCACTTTGTGCAACAGCTCCGCGTCATGGATGTGAGTTTGCGGCCGGCGACCCGATGACATGCCTATACTCGACGCCAGATGATTCATCCGAGCGGTACCTCCATATCCCTGCGGTCTACGGGGCACCCACTGCCTCGGATCACAACCGCGATCCGGGCGCGCGCCCGTGGCGTATCGGCGCTGCGCAGTCAATGCTAGCACGCCGCGAGGGCATCGCAATCTATCGAGGAGAGTGGCGGGCATGGCGAAACCTCCGGTGATCCACTGGTTTCGCCAGGATTTGCGGTTTGCCGACAACCCGGCCCTGACGGCGGCGGCCGCGGCCGGGCCTGTGATTGCGGTCTATGTGCTCGACGATGCGGCAGCCGGCGACTGGCCGATCGGCGGGGCGAGCCGCTGGTGGCTGGAGCGAAGTCTGCGGGCACTCGATCGCCGGCTTGCGCACTCGGGCATCGGGCTGATCGCACGCAAGGGCGATACGGCGGCGATCCTGACGGCTCTTGCCGCCGAATGCGGGGCGGCTGCGCTGCATTTCACCCGCTGCTATGAGCCGCATGCGGTTGCACTCGAGGGGCGCGTCAAGTCCGCCCTCGAAGCGCGCGGCGTTGCGGTCAGGCGCTACGCCGGCAGCTTGCTGTTCGAGCCGGAGTCGATACGCACGGGAAGCGGCGGTCCGTTCAAGGTGTTCACGCCGTTCTCACGCGCCTGCCTCGGCGCTCCCGAGCCGCGCCGGCCGCTGCCGGCTCCTGTCATGGCGCCGTGCGATGCGGTGATCGCTGGCGGGGCGATTTCGGCGCTCGGCCTCTACCCCGGCCAACCCGACTGGGCCGCGGGGTTCGATGCCCAATGGAGGCCAGGGGAGGAAGGCGCGATGGCACGCCTCGATGATTTCCTCGCTTCGGCTCTGCCCGCCTACCGCAACGACCGCGACCGGCCCGACCTCGCCGCAACCTCGCGGCTCTCGCCGCACCTGCATTTCGGCGAGTTGAGCCCCAACACGGTCTGGCACCGCACGCGGGCCTTGGCGGCGCACGATCCGCGCGCGGAGAGCGGAGCCGAGAAATTCATCGCCGAGCTGCTCTGGCGCGAATTCTCCGCCCATCTCCTGGCGCAGTTCCCCGCGCTACCCGAGCAGCCGTTCCGTCCCGACTTCGCGGCTTTCCCATGGTCGGGCAGCGCCGCGCAGCTCCGCGCCTGGCAACGCGGGCTGACAGGCTATCCGATCGTCGATGCCGGCATGCGCGAGTTGTGGTCGACAGGCACCATGCACAACCGGGTGCGGATGATCGCCGCATCCTTTCTCATCAAGGACCTGCTGGTTTCGTGGCGGCAGGGGGAAGCCTGGTTCTGGGACACCCTCGTCGATGCCGATCTCGCCAGCAACGCGGCGAGCTGGCAGTGGGTCGCAGGCTCGGGTGCGGACGCTGCGCCCTACTTCCGGATCTTCAATCCGGTGACGCAGGGCCGCAAATTCGATCCCGATGGCGCCTATGTCCGCCGCTTCGTGCCGGAGCTTTCGCGCCTGCCGGCCGCGCTCATTCATGCGCCGTGGGAAGTGCCGCCGATGGTCCTCGCGGCGGCCGGCGTCCGGCTCGGTGAAACCTATCCGCAGCCGATCGTCGATCATGCGAAGGCGCGTGCGGCAGCGCTGGTGGCGTATGGAACAGTGAAAGGGTCCCGGAATGCCGACGCCTCATGTGCGCTTCGGTTGCGTTCCTGACGATTGCCCGGCACAACAGCTCTGCTAAGCTGCCGAGCGAAGACGTTTCTCGAGGGATACCATGCCCAGAACAGCAGTCGGAAAAACCGCGAGGAGGGCTGCCAAGCCGGCCAGGCGGGTTCGCGTTGCCGGCAAGTGGACACTCGCCGATGCCGCCGGAGGTCGCTTTCGGGAGATCGCGGAAGGAGCGCTCAGCAAAGGCCCACAACGTGTCACGCTCGAGCAAGGGCGGTCCGTGCTCGTCGTCGCCGAGATGTCGAAGCCGGATCGGGAGTCGTATGCGGGCCCGACCTTGCGCGAGATCATGCTGGCAGGCGCAGCCCTCGGGCTCGAGCTCGAAGGGACGTCTGTGCTGAGCCCGGTACGGGATGTCGAGCTGTGAAGGGTTGGCTGGTCGACACCAACGTCGTCTCGGAGCTGCGTAAACCTCAGTGCCACCAGGGCGTGACTGAGTTCCACAATGGTCAGCCGCTTCACCTGATCTACACGGCAGATGTCATTTTCGCGGAGATCCGTTTCGGCATCACGAAGCAGTCGAGCAAGCCACGACGGCGCCAGCTCGGTGCATGGCTCGACAACACTCTTCGGCCATGGTTTGGCGACCGGGTGCTCGGAGCCGACGAGGAGACATGGGTCATCTGGAAATCCAAGGTCGAGCTCGGGAGATCTCGGAGGCGGACGTTTCCCGAGCCCGACCTCGTGATCGCCGCCATTGCCGAGCGGCACGGCCTTATTGCTGTCTCGCGCGACATCGATCCATTCGTGCGGTCGTGTACGGCCGTGCTTGATCCTTGGCGGAAAGAATACATCGCCGCCAACGGCGATAGGCGGCAGTTTTTGACGTTTGCAGACGCCGATCTCTGCCGGTCACTGTGAGTGCGACGGGCAAAGGCGGACAGGACATGCGTGCCTCGGCACAGCCAGTCGCCCAGATCGCGGAAGCCGTGCTCGCGCACCTTGCCGATCGAGCCTGGTGCCATGCGGGGTGCCGTTCGCCTCGCGCGCGGCGATCGGCATGAACGCCAGTCTATGATCAGCTTGCCGCAATCGGGCACCGCGAAGGCGCCGCAAGAGAAGGAGCCGTCATGACGACCAACCGGACCAATCGCAGCCTCGCGCCCGAAACCGATGCGGCCCAGGCGCTCCACTTTCTCGACAAGGAGACGGGCGCAGTCGTCCCGCCGATCCATCCGACCTCGACCTTTGCCCGCAACGAGAGCTACGAGCTGATCAGCGAGCACAACTACTCCCGCTATGACAGCCCGACGATCAATCTTGCCGAGAGCGTCATCCAAAAGCTCGAAGGCGCGGCGGCGACGCGCCTGTTCGGGACGGGCCTGGCCGCCATCGCGGCCGTGTTCGAGACGGTCAAGCCCGGCGAGCACGTGGTGGTGCCGCGGATCATGTATTTCGGTGCCCTGCTCTGGCTGCGCCGCCTCGCCGAGCACAAGGGATTCGAGATCTCCCAGTTCGACCAGGGCGATATCTCGACGCTGCGCAAGGCCGTCCGGCCGGGCAAGACCTCGCTGGTCTGGATCGAGACGCCGGCCAATCCGACCTTCGAGGTGGTGGATATCGCGGAGGCCGCGGCGATTGCCCACGGTGCCGGTGCCGTGCTCGGTGTCGATGGCACCAATGCGCCCCCTTGCACGACGCGCGCGCTTGGCCTTGGCGCCGACATCGTGGCTCATTCGGTGACCAAGTTCCTCAATGGGCATTCAGATATGACGGGGGGCGTCGTGTCGGTGCGCGAGATCAATCCCCGCTTCGATGAGATCCACTTCATCCGAAGGCAGCAGGGCGCGGTGCTCGGCGCTTTCGAAGCCTGGCTGCTGGTGCGCGGCATGCGGACGCTGTTCGTGCGCTTCGAGCGCCAGTCGGAGAACGCGCTGGCGATTGCCAGGCATTTCGAAGGGCACAGACGCCTCGAGCGGGTGATCTATCCGGGCCTGCCGAGCCATCCGGGCCATGCCATCGCCAGGCGCCAGATGACGGGCGGGTTCGGTGGCATGATGTCGATCCTCGTCAAGGGCGGGGAAGTGGAGGGACGGCGTGTCGCGGGCGCGGCCAAGGTGTTTTATCCCGCGACCTCGCTCGGGGGCGTGGAGAGCCTGATCGAGCACAGGAAGACGGTCGAAGCGCCCGATTCGCCGATCCCACCCAACCTGATCCGCCTCTCGATCGGGATCGAGCATGCCTCCGACCTGATCGCCGATCTGGAGCAGGCGTTGGAGTCGATCTGAGAGGGGACGCCGATGGCTGCCGACACCGTCGCAATCGGGGCGTCCTATCTGGCGCAAGCGGCGATATTTCTGAGTGGCGCGGCGTTGATTGCCCCGCTCGCCAAGCGCCTGCAGGTCGGCTCGGTCGTCGGCTATCTGGCGGCTGGAGCACTGATTGGACCCTATGGCCTGGGCTATGCGCTCTATGCTCCTGGCGACGTGCTGCACATCGCCGAGTTCGGTGTCGTGCTGTTCCTCTTCCTGATCGGTCTCGAGCTGCAACCCCACCGGCTCTGGTTCATGCGCGTGCCGGTTTTTGGGTTTGGCGGCATGCAGGTGGTGTTGACCGGCATCGTGCTGTCGATTGCCTGCCTGCTGATTGGCTTTCACGAGCAGCGCGCGATCTTCATCGGCTTCCTGCTGTCGCTGTCATCGACCGCCTTTGCGTTGCAGGTGCTGCGCGAGCGGGGCGAGCTGAAGGGGCGGCACGGCCGGCTCGCCTTTGCGGTGCTGCTGTTCCAGGACATGGCGGCGATCCCGATGATTGCGCTGGTGCCGGCGCTCGCCCCCTATGGCGGCGGGGGCGCGGCGCTGCTCAGTCCCGGCTCGGTGTTGCTGGCGCTGGTGGGCATCGCCGTGGCAGCGCTTGGCGGCCGTTTCGGCGTCAATCCGCTGCTGAAGCTCGTTGCGCGCACGGGCCTGCGCGAGGCCATGACGGCTGCAACGCTGCTGATCGTCGTGCTGGCTGCACTCACCATGCAATCGATCGGGATCTCGGCGGCGCTGGGCGGGTTCCTGGCCGGCGTCGCGCTCTCGGAATCAGATTTCCGCCACGAGATCGAGGCCAATCTCGAGCCGTTCGTCGGCCTGCTGCTCGGCCTCTTCTTCACGGCGGTGGGGATGCTGCTGAACTTCCAGGTCGTGCTCGACGATCCGCTCCGGATCGTGCTTGCCGTGCTCGGGCTCGTGCTGCTGAAGGCTCTGATCCTCTATGGGATCGGGCGGGCCTATGGGCTGGCGAGCGGCTCGGCCCGGCGGTTCGCGATCATCTGCTCGCAGGCGGGCGAGTTCGTATTCGTGGTGCTCTCGGCCGCGACCGCCGACTATGTGTTGCCCGGCTATCTCGCCAACGAGCTCGCGGTCATCGTGACGCTGTCGATGATGGTGACGCCGCTCCTGCTCCTTCTCGACGATCTCTATCTGCGCCTGCGGCCCAAACCCTTGCCGGCGTTCGAAACCCCGCCCAAGGAGGACGGGCATGTGGTGATCGCGGGCTTCGGCCGCTTCGGCCAGATCGTGGCGCGCATCCTGCGGGCCCGCGGCATCCCGTTCACGGCACTCGACATGGATCCCGCCCAGATCGACCTCGTTCGGCGTTTCGGCAACCGCGCCTACTACGGGGACACCTCGCGCATCGAGATCCTGGAGGCGGCCGAGATCGGCAAAGCGCGCGCGTTCGTGCTGGCGATCTCCGATGTCGAGGTCTCGGTCAAGACGGCCGAGCTGATCCGCCGCCACTATCCCCTGCTCAGGATCTTCGCGCGTGCCCGCGACCGCCAGCACACCTATCGCCTGATGGCGGCCGGCGTCCAGGTGATCCGGCGCGAGACCTTCCTCTCAGCGCTCGACCTGACGCACGAGCTGCTGCGGGGGGTGGGGCTGCCCGAGCCCGAAGCCCGGCAATTGGTTGCGACCTTCAAGGCCTACGACGAGAAGCGGCTGGCGGAAGACTTCATCCATGCCAGCGACACCGAGAAGCTCCAGACCATCGCCCGCAAGGCGAGCGAGGAGCTCGACGAGCTGTTCCGCCAGGACGTCGACCGTTTGGCCGGCAAGGGAGCAAAGGAGCCGGCGTCGTAAACCGGGGAAATCGCCAAGCCGCCAAGTCGATCGCACGACTTGGCGGCTTGGCGATCTGGCGATTTCACGACTTGGCGGAGCGAGCTACCCCTTCGCCCGCTCCACATAGGAGCCGTCGGTCGTCATCACCACGATCTTGGTGCCGACCGAGATGTGACCCGGCACCATGGTGCGCACGCCGTTCGTCAGGATCGCGGGCTTGTAGGACGACGATGCCGTCTGGCCCTTCACGGTCGGCTCCGTCTGCGTGATCTCGAGCGTCACGCGCTGCGGCATCTCGATCGCAACCGGGTTGCCATCGAACATCGAGAGCTTCACCGTCATGCTCTCCTGCAGATAGATCGACTGCTCGCCGACCACATCGCCGGGGACGTTCACCTGGTCGAAGGTCTCCGCGTTCATGAACACGAAAGCCTCGCCGTCCTGATAGAGATACTGGAAGTCGCGGTCCTCGATGTAGGCGCGCTCGACCGAATCCGTCGTCTTGTAGCGGTCGGAAACCTTGACGCCGTCGCGGATGCGCCGCATGTCGAGCTGGGTGACGGGCGTACCCTTGCCCGGATGGATGCTTTCCGCAAAGAGGACGACATAGAGGTCGCCATCCTTCTCGACGACGTTGCCTTTGCGAAGCTGGTTGGCGGCGACCTTGGCCACGGAAATGCTCCCTTTGGAGAACTGGTGTGCGGATTGCTGGCGAGGTCATCACGTCGCCCGCCCTTGCGCGCTCCGCAACCTCGAATCTTCGTCGCGCAAACTATAGAAGGCTGGGTGTGACGCCAAGCCCCATGAGTTGTGATTGCGCTGGAGCCAATGCATGCACCCCCCCTCGCCCTGGTGGCAGCCCCACATCCACGCCGACAGGCGGCCGTTTCTCATGGACCGGGCCCGGCTGATCGCGGCGCTGCGGGCCTTCTTTGCGGGCGCGGATTTCATCGAGGTGGAAACGCCGGTGTTGCAGGTGTCGCCCGCCAACGAGACCCATCTGCACGGCTTCGCGACCGAGCTGCTCTCGCCCGACGGCCCCCCTGAGCGGCTCTATCTGCGCACCAG
>JANNSW010000118.1:0-5684 GCA_031403055.1 Hyphomicrobiaceae bacterium
GCGCGAATCGGGCAATGGCCCTGGCCCCGCTCGGCGATGGCGGAGCTGATGCGCCGCTTGAGTGCGCTCGGGGCAACGGCGGTCGGATTCGATATCGTCTTTCCCGAGCCCGACCGGTTGTCGGCCGAGGAGCTGGTTCGCGCCTTTCCAGCGGCCTTCAACGATCCCAAGCTCAGGGCCAGCATGGCCGCATTGCCGACCAACGACGGCAGCCTCGCGGCCGCGCTGGCGGCGGGTCCCTCCGTGCTCGGCTTCATCGCGCTGCCCGTCGGCAATCCGGCCGCGATCCCCGAAAAGGCGAGCTTTGCCACGGCGGGCGATGATCCGCGGATCTTCCTCAGACCCTTTGCCAGTGCCGCCCAAAGCCTGCCGCAACTGGTCAGTGGCGCCAGGGGGCTCGGCGCCCTCAATTGGCTGCCTGAGCCCGACCAGGTCGTGCGCCGCATGCCACTGCTGGTTCGGATCGGCGACACGCTGCAGCCCGCTTTCTCGCTCGAGGTGCTGAGGATCGCGACCGGCAGCTCGACACTGCTGGTGCGTGCGTCGGGCGCGAGAGGGATCGAAGCGTTCGGCGAGGCGACAGGCATTGCCCAGGTCCGGGTCGGCGCGCATACGGTCCCCACCGATGGCCAGGGCCAGATCTGGATGCGCTTTGCCCCCTCCGACGAGCGCCGCTACATCCCGGCCTGGAAGGTTTTGGCGGGCGAGGTCGGCGCCGACGATGTGCGCGGACGGATCGTGCTGATCGGCGCGCGCGCCGCGGGACTGCTCGACCTGCGCACCACGCCGCTCGATGCCTCGATCCCCGGCGTCGAGATCCACGCGCAGGTGATCGAGCAGGTGCTCGCTGGCGTGCAGCTCAACCGGCCTGATTTCATGCTGGGCGCCGAGATCTTCTATCTGTTGGTCGTCGGCGGGCTGGTTGCCGCGTTGATCTACTTTTCGGGCGCGGCATCGGGCGCTCTGCTCGGCGCCCTCGCGCTCATTGCCGTCACGGTGTTGTCGTGGCTCGCCTACAGCCAGATCGGCTGGCTGGTCGATCCGGTCTATCCCTCGCTCGCCATCACGCTCCTCTACATTGCCGGCACCGCCTATCTCTACAAGCGCACCGAGACCGAGCGGCGCCAGGTCCGCAGCGCCTTCAGCCGCTACATGGCGCCAGCCATGGTGGAGGAGCTCGCCGCCCACCCCGAGCGCCTGAAGCTCGGTGGCGAGAGCCGGGAGATGACGATCCTGTTCGCCGATGTGCGCGGTTTCACCACGCTGTCGGAGGGGCTCGACGCCCAGGCGTTGACCCGTTTCGTCAACCGGCTGTTCACACCCCTGAGCACGGTCATCCTGGAGGAGCGCGGCACCATCGACAAATACATGGGTGATGCGGTGATGGCGTTCTGGAACGCTCCCCTCGACGACCCCGATCATGCCGCCAACGCCTGCCGCACGGCGCTGCGCATGCTGATCGCGCTCGAGAGCATCAACCGGCTATGGTCGGAGGAAGCCCGCCGCGACGGCCGGGACTACAAATCCGTCCAGCTCGGCATCGGCCTCAATACTGGCCTGTGTTGTGTCGGCAATCTGGGCTCGGAGCAGCGTTTCGACTATTCCGTCATTGGTGACGACGTCAACGTGGCCTCCAGGCTCGAAGGTCTCACCAAGGACTATGGCGTCCCAATCATCGTCGGCGAGCGGACGGCGGCTGCCGCGGGCAGGTTCGCGTTCCTCGAGATCGGTGGCGTTGCTGTTCGCGGCAAGCAGACCGCAACCCGCATTCACGCCCTCGTCGGCGACGAGACGATGGCCCAGCAGCCTGCGTTCAAGGCCCTGGCCGAGCGTCATCGCGCCCTCGTGGCGGCGATCGAGCGAGGGGATCGCGCCGCGGCCGATGTGCTCGGGCAATGCCGGGGTCTTGCCAGCCCGGCGGTTGCGGGGCTCTATGATGGCTACGCCCGCCGTCTCGGCCACGAGCGCGAGTTGACCTGATGACTGCCCCATAGTTGAGGGAAGGCCTGGAGCCGCGGACATGCCCGAGACTGTTGCCCTGACACTTGTCGCGATCGCAGTGCTGATGGTGAAGCACTTCGTGGCCGATTTCCCGTTGCAGACGCCCTATCAGCTTTCCAACAAGGGCCGCTATCTGCATCCGGGCGGCCTGCTGCACAGCTTCATTCACCTGGTGGCGACGCTGCCGGTGTTCCTCGTGATCGCGCCCGAGAGCCCGCAGGCGGCGGGCCTGATCCTGGGAGCGGAATACCTCATCCACTACCACACCGACTGGACCAAGGATAACATCAACCGGCTCGCGGGCTGGACGCCCGCGCACGCGCCGTTCTGGTGGGCGATCGGCTTCGACCAGCTGGTGCACGGTCTCACCTATGTGGCGATCGTCTGGGCGCTACTGACGCCCGGCCTCGCCGATCGGGTCTTGGCGCTCGTTCATTGATGGTTTTGCTGGGGCCGCTCGCATGACATGGCTTTCGCTGCTCGCTCGCACCCTGCTTTCACTCGTGCTGCTCGCCGTCTGCTTTGCTGCTCCGGCCACCGCGGCTGCCATTGCCGGCTTGGCCCCTGAGCCCATCACCATCCTCGGTATCCCGGTCGATTTCATCCTGTTCGGTGCGACGTTGCTCGGGGTGGCCCTGTTCCACCACCGCACGCTGCAGGTCGCCCTGACCGGGCTCGCCGTGATCACGCTCTACAAGCTCGTCTTCACCGGCTTTGCGCATGGCAGTGGCCTCTCCGGACTGGTCAACCATCTCGCTCACGAGTGGATCATCCTGACCAATTTGTTCCTGCTGCTCGTGGGCTTTGCGCTGCTGTCGCGCCATTTCGAGGCGAGCAACGTGCCCGAGAAGATGCCCACGATCCTGCCCGCCGACTGGAAGGGCGGTTTCGTGCTGCTGGCGCTCGTCTTTGTCGTGTCGGCCTTTCTCGACAACATCGCGGCAGCGCTGATCGGAGCGACAGTCGCACGGCAAGTGTTTCGCGGCAGGGTTCATATCGGCTACCTGGCCGCCATCGTCGCTGCCTCCAACGCCGGGGGTGCCGGCAGCGTCGTCGGCGACACGACGACCACGATGATGTGGATCGCGGGCGTTTCGCCGCTCGACGTCCTGCACGCCTATGTCGCCTCGATCGCCGCGTTCATGGTGTTCGGCGTGCCCGCGGCGATGCAGCAGCAGCGCTATCAGCCGATCCAGCAGGACGAGACATCCGGCATCGTCATCGATTGGGGCTCGGTCGGCGTCGTGCTGCTGATCCTGCTTTCGGCGATCATTGCCAATGCCGGCGCCAACCTCTGGTTCCCGGCCCTGCTCGATCATGTGCCCGTGATCGGCCTGGCGGTCGCGCTCGCCATTCTGGTGGCCGCGCCCTATCGCCGACCCGACTGGTCGATCCTGCCACAGACCGTCCTCGGCACTACGTTTCTGCTGGCGCTCGTCACCTGTGCCTCGATGATGCCGGTCGAGAAGCTACCGCTCGCCTCCTGGCCGAGCACGCTCGGCCTCGGCTTCATCTCGGCCGTGTTCGATAACATCCCGCTGACCGCGCTCGCCCTGAAGCAAGGCGGCTACGACTGGGGCATGCTCGCCTATGCGGTCGGGTTCGGGGGCTCGATGATCTGGTTCGGCTCCTCGGCGGGCGTTGCGGTCGCGAACCTTTTCCCCGAGGCGAAATCCGTGCTCGATTGGATCAAGGCCGGCTGGCTCATTCCGGTCGGCTATGTCGTCGGCTTCATCGTGCTGCTGGCGACACTCGGATGGCAGCCGCACGGGTTGCCGTGAGGGAAGTGGGCAGTAGGGAGTAGGGAGTAGGCAGACCTTTTTCCCACTGCCCACTGCCCACTGCCTACTCCTTATTCCTCCTCCTTCGCAAACAGGCCCCCGAACGCCGAGCCCAGGAACCAACCCAGCACCAGCAGCACGAACGTCGTCACCAGATAGGCGAGCGCGTGCGTGGTCGACACATCGTCGGGGCTTTCCTGGGGCAGTGTCGCCACCAGCCAGTCGCCGACCATGCTGCCGAGCAGCAGGAAGCCGGCGGCAACGCCGATCGCGGCTCCGAGAACTCCAAACAGGACCTTCATTCGATCTCCCAGAACCAGATTTCGCGCGACTTCACATAGGTATGGTAGTAGCCGAGCCAGGAGAACCACTCCATCAGCCAATTGGCCGTGGTCCGGTAGCCGTTCCAGACGTCCACGTGATCGCCCGTCGGCACGCTCTCGGTGATGCGCTCGGTCGTGCCGTCCCGGCTGTTGATCGTCACCGTACGCGACCAATAGTCGGCAAAGAAGATCATCCCCTTGCGGCCGTAAATCTTGTGGTAGAACTCCGCCACCTCGAGCCCGACGAGTTTTTCAGCGGGCTTGATGTTGCCGAAGCTCAGCCGCGCGATGGCGCCTGCGGTCTGCTGCGCATTCAGGCAGTGCATCTCGGATTTCGGATGGTAGTCGCAGGTGGTGATGCCGCCCATCTGCTCGATGGTCACGCCCGCCCGGCGCAGCGCGACGCCCATGCGGATCGCGCATTGGTTGGGATAGGACGGCAGACCCGCCTGCAGCAGCTTGCCCCCGGTCTCGAGGGCTTTCGGCAGCCGGCAGGGAGCCTGCTCGGCATTGTTGAGCGGATGCCCCCGCCACAGCGCGTTGAACTCGAGCGTCGCCATCTGATGCTGGTTCCCTTCCCGTCTCGTGCCGGACGACTATAGGGGGAGAATGCGGCGGCTGCAAAACCTCAACACGGCGGCCTGCACCGGCTTGCCCCGACCAGCGGATCGAGGATCACATTGTGATGTCGGCCGGCGGCTCCCGGCCGCGAAAGACGCGCGGCGTCGTACCCTCGCCTGAGCGCGGTTTCTCCAGGGCTGAACGTGTGGTAGAATTCTCCGATGACAAAGGTTCTCGAAAATCTCATCGATCGCGTCTCCCGCCTGCCGCGAGCGGCACAGGAAGAGCTCGTTCGCTCGGTCGTCGACATCGAGCGGCGCCATAGTGGCGTTTACGTCCTGTCGGATATCGAGCGCGATGACATCCTTGCAGCACTCGACGAGATGAGGAGGGGCGAGGTGGCGTCTGACGAAGAGGCGTCTGCGGTCTTCGAGCGGTTGACGGCATGAAGGTCGCCTACAGCCCACACTCATTGCGCCAGATCGAAGCGATCCATGCCTGTATTGCCGAGCGCAATCCACGTGCCGCACGAAAAGTTGTAATCCATATTGAACGGCTCTGCAGCAAACTCGGAGAGTTTCCGGGTATGGGCCGCGCATCGAGCCAGGAGGGCGTCTGGATCATACCGGTCGTGCGCTACCCGTATCTCACCTTCTACAGCATCATCGCGGAGTCCAGCGAGGTGCGTATCCTCCGCGTTCGACTCGGAGCACGCAGCGCACGGCCCGTCAGTAGGAAAGAGCTCGATAGGTAGGCGTGTTGCGGTTCGATCGTGGGGATGTGGGTGAAGGTCGTGTGCCGATTTCACATTCCCATGGTCCTCGCCTACCCACCCCTTTTCCCCCGCAACCCAGCCCAATACGCCAGCCGCTTGCGCACCTCCCGCTCGAAGCCGCGGTCGGGGGGATCGTAGAAGGTCTGGCGCTCCAGCTCGTCGGGGAAATAGTCCTGGCCCGAGAACGCGTCGGGCGCGTCGTGGTCGTAGGCGTAGCCCTCGCCATAGCCCTCCGCCTTCATG
>JANNSW010000119.1:0-26640 GCA_031403055.1 Hyphomicrobiaceae bacterium
GACGGGAACACCGCCTGCTGCCCATCTCCCTCGCGGTCGCCGAGCGCTGGGGGCGGCTGCTGGCCGAAGTGGGGCGATCACTTCCCGTCGTCGACAGCCTGATCGCCGCGACTGCGCTCCATCACGATCTGAAGCTCGTGACCCGGAACCGGCGGGACTTCGCGATTCCGGGCCTCGTCGTGATCAATCCCTGGGATTGATACGTACACTGGCCGATCGCTGCGCCACTCCGTCTCCCCGGAGACCGCCGTCGCGCCGGAGGTGCGCCACACCAAGACAGCGACCATCCGGTGCCCAGGTCCCGACGTCGCGCCGGAGGTGCGTGGCGAATCGAGCGATTTGGCTACCTGCCCTGGATCGGGAAAGCGGGAACTGATCGACCGGACTTGGTATGACGTTCCCCGAACAGAGGCTGCCCCGCGTCACCGGGCAATCGTGACCGGACAATGAGCCTTGGCCGCCACATCGGCCGATACCGAGCCGATCACCAGCCTCTTCATTGCTCCCTTCTCGCCGGTTCCGACCACAATGTGGTCGAAGCCATGCTCGAAAGCATAGTGGACGATGGCGCCAGCAGGATCGCGCCCTTTGGCGATTACGGTCTTGACGTCGGCGGCTCCGGCCTGCGTTGCCACGCGGCTGGCACTGGCAGCCACGGCATCGGCCTCCCTGTCGTCCCAGGTCATCGTTACCGGCCCTCGCGCGCCCCCGAGCGCCGTGTTGACGGCAAGGCAGGTGAGCGATGCCCCCGTTGCCTTCGCCAGCTCGGCCGCGAGCTGCACCGCTGCGTCTGAATGCTCCATTCCGTCATGAGCGCATAGAACCTTGCGAACCATCTCCGGTCTCCACGTGGTTGGGGGACAATCGAGTGGAAGCTACACGCTCGTCTCCCGCCGCGCGTTGATCGGCGTCAAACTCAATTCTCAGCCGGCCTGCTTCAACTGAGCGGGATCGGCATTGGGGAAGAACAACTGCTTGCCTTCGATCCGATAGCTGCGAATGGCATTCTGCCCCTCGGCCGAGAGGATCCAGTCGATGAAGGCTTGGCCTTCCTTCACCTTCACGTGCGGGTGCTTGGCAGGATTGACCAGCATCACGCCGTATTGGTTGTAGAGGCGCTTGTCGCCCTCGACCACAATCGCGAGCTCGCTCTTGCTCGCAAACGCGATCCAGCTGGCGCGGTCGCAGAGCACATAGGCGCCGAGCCCGCCGGCCGTATTCAGCGCGGCACCCATGCCCTGGCCGATCGCGCGGTACCAGGTGGGCTTCCCGCCCGATGGATCGAGCCCGGCTGCCTTCCAGAGCTTCAACTCGGCCTTGTGGGTGCCTGAATCGTCTCCGCGCGAGACGAAGATCGCACCGGCAGCAGCAATTTTCTTCACCGCCGCGACGATGTCGCTGGTGCTCGCGACGGCGGCCGGATCGGCCTTGGGCCCGATCAGCACGAAATCGTTGTACATGACGTCGAAGCGCTGAACGCCAAAACCCTCGGCGACGAATTTCTCCTCGGCTTCCTTTGCATGCACCAGGACGACATCGGCGTCGCCGCGCCTGGCGGTCTCGAGCGCCTGGCCCGTGCCCTGGGCGACGACTTTCACGCCGATGCCGGACTTCGCCTCGAACAGGGGCAGGATGTGACCGAAGAGGCCGGAATCCTGCGTCGACGTGGTCGAGGCCACGACGATCGAAGGATCAGCCGCCGCAACGGGACTTGCCGCGAGCGCGAGGCCCACGACGGCGGCAACCATGAGACTACGAATAGACATGATGTTTCCTTCCTTTGGCTGAGAGAGCTGCTGGTCAGAGAACGATCTCGCCGTTGAGGAATGCCACTCCTGCGCGGCTGGCCGGGGCGTCGAAGAACCGGTCGGCCGGGGCATGCTCGGCAATTCGGCCCTGGACCAGCAGCACGACCTCGCCGGCGAGCCTTCTGGCCTGGGCGGCGTCGTGAGTTGCCATCACCACCTTGATCCCGGCGGCAACGGCGCGTTCGACGATGTCCTCGACGGCCTTGGTTGCAGCCGGATCGAGGCTGGCGGTCGGCTCGTCGAGGAAGATCAGCTCGGGGGCCCGGGCAAGCACCCGCGCCAGCGCAAGCTTCTGTTGCTCACCGCCCGAGAGCCGTCGGGCCGGCCGGTCGCCAAGATGCTCGAGGCCGACTTGCGAAAGGTGCGCGGCGACCTCGCCTGGCTCGCTGTTCCGGCCTGCTGCCCGCAACGCGAACCGCACATTGGCAGCGGCTGAGCGGCGCAGCATCACCGGTTTCTGGAAGACAAAGCCGGCGCGGGCCGAGGCGTGCAGGCCGCCTCCCCGCCGGATCACTCCCGCCGTCGGCGCAATCAGCCCCATGGCGAGTTTCAGGAGGGTCGTCTTGCCCGAGCCGTTGGGACCCATCACGACGGTCGGGGCGCCCGTTGCGATCATCAGATCGATGCCACGCAGGATCTCGACGCCGCCCGCCACGTAGCCGGCGCCGGCAAGCTCGACCGGCAACAAGCTAGTGTCCTGGCGCATGCCCTCACTCCCCATGGCGTTGCGCCGAGACACGGACGCCCCAGGCCAGCGCATTGACCGCGAGCACGATCGCAATCAGCACCACGCCGAGCCCGGTTGCGAATGCCAGATTGCCCTTGGAGGTCTCGAGCGCGATCGCCGTCGTCATCACGCGCGTGAACCCGTCGATGTTGCCGCCGACGATCATCACGGCACCGACCTCGGCAGCCGCCCGGCCAAACCCCGCAAGCAGGATCGTGACCAACGAGAAGCGGGCATCCCACAACAGCGTCGTCACCAACGAAAAGCCCCGGACATCCATGGCCGCCAGCTCCTCGCGGTACTCTTGCGCCAGATCCTCGATCGTCTGGCGGGTCAGTGCGGCCAGGATCGGCAGCACCAGGATCGCCTGCGCCAGCACCATCGCCGCCGGCGTGAACAACAGCCCGGCCGAGCCGAGCGGCCCCGAGCGCGACAGCAGCAGATAGACCGACAGACCAACGACCACCGGCGGCAGCCCCATCAGAGCGTTCAGCACGATCGCGACGGCACTGCGCCCCGGAAACCGCGCGAGCGCAATCAATGCGCCAAGCGGCAACGCGACCAGCGCCGACAGCAGCGTGGCCGAGAGCGTCACCTCGAGCGACAGGCGCACAATCGCGAGGAGCGCACGATCACCGCTGAGCAGGAGATCGAATGCACTGCTACCGCTCACTGCCCCATCCTCTGCTCGCGACTCTGTTGCGAATTTCTGCATTCTCGCCTACCCAATGTCAACTGATGGAAAATGTGCATATATCTGCAGCAAAAGAGCACCAATGCATCTCCTCACCACGGCCGAAGCCGCCGACTATCTGAAGCTCAGCGAGCGCAAGCTCTACGAGCTGGTGGCCGAGCAGCGGATCCCCTGCAGCAAGGCGACCGGCAAATGGCTGTTTCCACGCGCCGAGCTCGACCGCTGGGTGCTGGCGGGGCTGTCACGACCCGGGGGCCTGTTGCCGCCGATCCCTCCCGCCATCGTCGGCGGCAGCCACGATCCGCTGCTCGAATGGGCGCTGCGCGAGAGCGGCTCCGGGCTCGCTTCACTCCCCGAGGGCAGCGAGGCGGGCTACCGGCGCCTGCTCGAGGGCGAGGTCGCGATGGCGGCGATCCATTTCCATGACCTGGAGCATGCCGGCGCCGACGCCAATGTGGCGGCCGTCTCGCGTGAGCCGGGCCTGGCCGACGCCGTCCTGATCGGCTTCGCCACACGCGAGCAGGGTTTGCTGATTGCTCCCGGCAACCCGATGGAGCTCGCGTCCCTCACCGACGTCGCAGGCAAGCACGCCCGCTTCGCGATGCGCCCCGACGGCGCCGGTGCGCGCCAACTGCTCCAAGCCCTGCTCAGGCGCGAGCGACTCGACCTGGGCGCCCTCGTTGCGGCCGAAGGGACCGCTCCGACCGGCCCCGACATTGCCCAGGCGATCCGCGCCGGTCGTGCCGACTGCGGCATTGCAACGCGCTCCGTGGCGATCGGCGCGGGCCTGCCATTCCTGCCGCTGGCACACGAGCATTTCGACCTCCTGATGCGCCAGCGGGACTACTTCCGGCCGCCGCTGCAGGCCTTCATCGCACTGGTGCGGAGCCCCCGCCTCGCCGCGCGGGCCGCCGAGCTCGGAGGGCTAGACGTTGCCGCTGCCGGGCGCATCCGCTGGGCGCCGTGACGGCCCTGGCCAAGTCGGGTCAACCCTTGCCGAGAAATCGCGCCAATTGGTTCAGGGGGGGTTCATGTTGCATGGCTAGACTGCACTGCGATACGGTGATGGACTTATGGGATCGGGACGCGGCATGACGGCCACAGGCTTGAATTGCCACAATCCGAACCCCAGATCGATCAACCGGGTGCCCTTGGTCAATCAATCGGGAAGCAAAATGCGCGTGACACGCAAGGCTCAGATGAAGCGGACAGGTCTCCTCGCGGTCGCGATGGCAGCGATCATGGGCTCGGCCCTGGCGGGCACCGCGGCGAAAGCCGAGGAAGATTGCAATTGGTACGCGCTGCAGTCGGCCAAGCAGCAGCAGACCAACGAGCAGAAGAGCTGCGGCCTCACAGGCGACGGCTGGACCACCGACAAGAAGGTGCTCACCGACTACTGCGAATCCGTGTCGCCCGAAGAGTGGGGCGCCGCCCTCAAAGCACGCCAGAAACTGCTCGAGGCCTGCGGCTGATCGCCGACCGGCTGCCGACCGGACAACCCTGTTTCAGCCAGCGGCCGCCAGCGTGCGGCCGTTGCCTTGCCGATCCGGCTCAATCGACGATTGCCTGGTGCACCAGCGCCCGCAGCTCCTTGCGGTTGGGCGTCGCATCCGAAGGCACGAGCTGAGTGAGGAACACCACCGACAGCTCCTCGGCGGGATCGATCCAGAACACCGTGCTCGCCATGCCGCCCCAGCCGCAGTCGCCTGGACTGGCCGACATGCGCGCGCGGGCGGGGTCCAGCATCACCCACAGGCCGAGCCCGAAGCCAACGCCCTCGAACGATGTCTCGCTCCACACCTTCGGCCCCATCGAGGCCAGATCGCCGGGCAGATGGTTCTGGCGCATCAGTCGAACCGTCCTCGGCCCCAGCAGCCGCTCGCCACCGACGCTGCCGCCGCGCCGCAGCATTTCGGCAAAGCGCAGGTAATCGCCGGCAGTCGACAGCAGCCCGGCGCCACCGAGCGGGGTGTCGACCTGGCCCTGACGGTGAACGCTCGCCTCGGCCGTCTCCACCAGATCGATCCCGCCGCCCGGTCGGGGCGTGTAGAGCGAGGCGAAGCGATCGATGCGTGCCTCGGGCACCGAGAAGGCCGTGTCCTCCATCCCGAGCGGTTGCAGGATCCGCTGATCGATGAACCGGTCGAGTGGCACCCCGGACACGACCTCGATCACCCGGCCGAGCACATCGGTCGACACCCCATAGTGCCAGGCCGAACCGGGCTCGCAAGCGAGCGGCAGCCTGGCCAGATGCTCCACCATGCGCTCGAGCCCGCCGCCACCTGGATCGGTGCCGAGCTTTGCCGCGCCGTAAGCCGGCCCCAACACCCCACCCTGGAACGCGTAGCTGAACCCGGCAGTGTGGGTCAGCAAATGATGCAGGGTCGGGCGGACGGCGGCGGGCCGGGTGTCGGCGATCGAGGTTGCGCCGGGCGCAAGCACACGCAAGCCGGCGAGCCCGGGCAGGAATGCTTCCACCGGATCATCCAGATGCACGAGCCCTTCCTCGTAGAGCATCATGAAGGCGGCCGACGTCACCGGCTTCGTCATCGAATAGATGCGAGCGATGGTGTCGGGCAACCATGGTTTGCGGCTCGCCGCGTCACGCAAGCCTGCCGTGGCGTGATAGGCCACCTCGCCGCGGCGAGCGACCAGCGCCTGGCAGCCGGCGAAGCGGCCATCGTCCACGTAGCGCTGCATCCAGCCGGTGATGCGGGCAAGGCGTTGTCGGTCGAGGCCGAGGCGGGTGGGGTCTGCTACGGGTTCGCGCATCGGGGCACCGATCCTCGCTCTAAGCAGAGTTCGCCAAAGTGGTCTTCCCGGTTTGGCGATAAAACTCTGCGAAAACAAAAGAATCCAAGCAGGCATTCGTTGGTCTTCCAACGAAAGTCTGCTTAGTGGCCATCCCGTCCTCAATTCGCAAGTGGTCGCTCACCCAGTCTGGCAAGGGCAGCGCCACATCAGCGCTTCGAATCGACCAGGCCGCCCCTCTTGCCGGGATTGGCCTGCTGGCTCTGCTGGGCTTGCTGCCCGCTCTTCTTCAGCTTGCGCGTGGTGACTGAGCCGATCAGGCTGCGCTGCGACGAGGCGGGCGCTGCACGTGAGATCGCCTGTGGCGCGGTCGGCTCGGGGATCACGATCACCGCGGGCTCGGGAATATCGAGGCTGTCGCCCGTCTCGGTGGCTGCCACCGCCGCCACCTCCGGCGCAAGGCCGGCTTCGGCCCCGCCCTCGACAACTGGCCACACGCCCTGAAGCTGCTCGGGTCCCCCGATCAGCCGCCGCGCCGCCAGCTCGCGCAGCAACGGCTCCGCCGAGATCCTCGGCTGGATTTTCGCGGCCTCGGCGAGCGACCCGGCGTAGAGGAGGGAAAATCCGGGAAGAGCGGATGTTCTGGGCTCGGCTGCCTTGGGCTGCAGCGTCCATTCGCTGTCGAGCATCAGCGTCTGCAGATCGAGCGCGGACTTGACGGCGAGCTTTGCCTCGCGGGTGTCGGCCACGGCTTCGCCAATCCGCAAGGTGCCGTCGGCGACGGTCACCGGCACCTGGATGCCCTCGAAGGGGAAACGGCCGAAAAACCGACGCTCGCCGAGCATTGCGGTCGTGTCCTCGGTATCGTAGTTGCGGGCGTCCTCGGCCAGGACAGTGCGGGCCACGGCATCGACCGTCGCTGGCGCCAGCCCGGTCAACTCGCCGCCCGCCAGCCGCAACTCGCCCGAGCCCGCGAGCACCGTCACCAGACCGCGCGGGCTGAGGCCCGTACCCGAGGCCGAAAGCGTCAGTGACGCGGAGCCGCTCGCGCGCGCGAGATTGGCCTCGGGATCGACAATCCGCAGCAGCGACACGCCACTCAGCTCACCCGCTACTTTGGCACTCGCGCCAGCCGTCTCGCGCTTCAGAACCCCATCGAGCCGTACCTTACCGCCAAGCGCTTCCCCTTCGAGCGAGGTGAGATCGATCCGCCCCTCGCTGGCTTCGGCGACGAGGCTGGCCTTGGTCAGGGCGAACCCGGGCAGCAGTTGCAGCGTACCGGCGTCGATCTCGACATGGGCCTCGATGCCGTCGAAAGCGGAAAAGTCAAACGGCAGATCGGACCAGGGCACGACAGCGGTCGTCACCTCGGCGGTGCTGGCGCCCACGTCTTGCGCTGCGCTGGTGCTGCCGGTCTCCGTCACTGGCTCGGGCGCTGACACACCGTGCGCCGGCGTCAACCCGCGCAGCAGCGAGACCAGCTCCAGTTTGCTGATCCGCGCTTTCAGACTCGCATAGGTCCGCCCGTCGCGATCCTCCAGCGACAGGCTGCCCCGGAACGCTCTGGAGCCGACCGCGGCAATCGCATCCTCGATCTGCAGCCGCGCTTGCTCGCGGCGCAGCACCGCGGCCAATCGCAGCGGCTCGCCGCGGCCATCGAACAGACGGTCCAGCCGTGCAAGCTTCAACGCCTGCCCGGCATCGGCTGCGGTCGCTCGGAGCGCTCCCTCCAGATCGAGCCTGCCATCGACCAGTGTCGCGACCCCCTCGAACGAGGCCGCGACCGGCTTGCTGCGCAGACTGAGCACGGTCGAGAGCCCCTTCTCCGGCACGCCACTCGCGCGCAGCGAGAGCTCGCCAGGCTCGATCTCGCCGCCCCCGAGCACTTCCCCGGCTTCCTCGACCGCGGCGACGGCAGCGGCACCCAGCCCCTCGGCAGCAGGCTTGTTACGCACGAGATTGCCGACGAGCCTCGCGCCATCGGGATGGGTCATGCGGCAGAACAGATCGACCTGGCTCGCGCCGAGCGTCTTGCCGGTGCCGTCGCTGCGCAGCGACAAGGTGAGGCGCCCGCCATCGGCCTCGCCGTCAGCCGTCAGATCGAGCACACCGGGGCCACGCCGGCCGACCGTCAAGAGCCCCGCCAGACGCAGCTTGCCGGCAGCGCCCAGGAACCGGGGATCGCCCGCAACGGCCGTCGGCAGACCGAGGTAAAGCGCCATCGACTGTACGGCCTCGCCGGCTGAGGCTTCGATCAGCAGTCCGAGCTGGCCTTCGCGCTTGCCCCCGAGCATCAGGGCGCCATCGGTCTCGATCCGCAAGCCGCCGGCTGTGCGCAAGTCGAGCTGCTCGATCAACAGCTGATTGCCAGCCCGGCTGATTCTTGCTGCCAGATCCTGCAGTCGGCCATCGCGGGTCACGAGCTCGCCGAAGCGAAGGTCGATGCGGCTGTCGTTGCTGACCAGCGAAAGCAGTGAGCCGGCAGGAGCCGCACTGCCTCGAGCGACTGGATCGATCAGATCCAACAGGCTCGCCAGGGTCGGCGGCAGCGCGACCAGACCGGAGAGATCCAAGCGGTCGCTTTCGAGCGTCACCTCGACATGGCGCCGCTCGTCCAAGCCGACATGCACGGCCCCGGCAACGGCCGTATCGGCGATCTGCAATCGCGTCCGCTCGATCCCGATGGCACTGCGATCGAGCTTCAACTCGCCATCGAGCAGGAACGCGTTGGCGGTTGCCTCCGTGGCCTCCCCACGCATGCCTGCGAGCGCGGGCAGCGACCAGCCCAGGAAACGCTCGAGGTTGCGTCCGCGCAGACGGAATGGCCCTTCGAACGCCGGTCCCTCGATGCCGCGATCGTACAGCAGACCCGAAGCGCTGAGGATGCTCGATCCCGGCAGCACGGCGCTGACACGCTTGAGCACGAGCGCGCTCGGCGCGTGCTCGACGTCGAGCTCGATGCCGCTCACGGTCTCCCCGCCGAGGCTTGCCTGCTCGAGCCGGACTTTCAGGCTCGCACGCGCATCCTTGGAGAACGAGCGTCCCAGCCGGCCCGCCAGTTGATCGAGCGCTGGCCAGGGGCCGGCCGCGGCGCTCGCGCCGGCGATCTTGTCGATATCGAGCCAATGGGCGGCAAGCTCGGTATCGACACGGAACGCCTTGCCCCAAACGGCCGCGATGGTGCCGGAGAGGATCTGCGGCCGCCCATCCGATTGGAATGTCGCCGCCAGATCGCGCAGCCGGCCGCCCTGGAGGTCGACCTCGACTTGGGCTTTGACGTCGACGAAGGGATCGGCTGTCGCGGCGGCCTCGGCGCTGCCTTCGGCGACGCCGAGATAGCGGACGCGGGCGTCGAGCCCGCCGGTCAGCCGCAGATCGCCGCCGAGGCCCGCGAGCATGCCATCGAGCGTGTAGGAGCTGCCTTCGTCGGGAACCGAGACCACGGTCTTGACGCGCAAGCCCTCATCGGCGGCAACCCCGGTCGACAGCCGGATCTCGCGGGTCTTGCCCGCGAAATCAATCGCGCCCTTGAAGCGATAAGGACCCGCCAGAGCAGGCGCGCTCAACTCGCCGTTGACTTGATCGAAATGGGCGATCTCCTCCTCGTCACGGCCGAACAATCCGACCGTGCCACCGTTCACGGTGACGGCGCTCAGGGTCACGTCCTTGGGCAGATAGGGCAATTCGCCGAGTCCCGTGCCCAAGCCCACCCAATTGCCCTTGCCATCGGGTCCGACCGCAAAGCGCAGCTCGGGCTGATCGAGCGTGATCGCGCGCGCCTCCACGATCCCCTGCAGCAACGGGGGAACCGACAACCAAATTGTGAAGCCTTCCACCCGGAACAGCGGGCGGTCGAAGCGACCGGTCGCATCCGAGATGCGCACATTCTCCACATGCAGCCGCGGCGCCGGCAGCAGTCGCACCTCGACATTGCCGCCGATGCGCACAGGTCGGCCCAGCACGTTCGAGGCTTCGGTCTCGAACGTGCTGCGATAGGAGTTCCAATCGATAGCCAAAGGCACGGCGAACAGGGCCGCCAGCACCAGCACCGTCACCGATCCGACGAACAACAGAAACGCCCGCAAGGTTCCAACCTCTCTCGAAAGGCAGACAAGCCCGCGTGAACGACGGGGCTTCCGGCTACCCGACCCCGGCCGACGCAATGCGGGGTGGGCTGCCCAAGTCCAGATCGAGTCCTTATGGCACAGCTGCCCAGGCGGTGGGAGCATATTCATGCCGCCAGATCCGCTCGACCACAGCCCCCAACACCACCGCTTCGCACCCCGAGCAGTGTGGAGGAGTGGCTTTGCGCCGAAAAGTTCACGTTTTACCCCAACTCCGCCATGCTATAGGATCGTGGTAACGCTCGGATTCGGCCTTGGAGGCAATTTCCACGATGGCAGTGCCGGCCCCCACAGGCGCAGGAACAATCTCGGCCCGCGCACTCGCGCATGCCGGTCCCGCCTACATGGGCGACCTCAATCCGGCCCAACGCGAGGCGGTCGAAGCCCTCGATGGGCCGGTGCTGGTGCTGGCGGGCGCGGGCACCGGCAAAACCCGCGTGCTGACCGCGCGCATCGCCCACATTCTGGCAACCGGCCGCGCGCGGGCCCACGAGATCCTCGCCGTCACCTTCACCAACAAGGCGGCGCGCGAGATGAAAGTGCGCCTCGCACGCATGCTCGGGGGCAGCGCCGAGGGGCTCGCGTGGCTCGGCACCTTCCATTCGATCTGCGTCAAGATCCTGCGCCGCCATGCCGAGCTCGCCGGGCTGAAATCCGGCTTCACCATCCTCGACACCGACGACCAGATCCGGCTCCTGAAGCAGTTGATCGAGGCGGAGCGGCTCGACGCCAAACGCTGGCCGGCACGCCAGCTCGCCGGGCTGATCGATGGCTGGAAAAATCGGGGGCTCATTCCCGCCAAGGTTCCCCCGGGCGAGGCTTTCGCTTTCGCCAACGGCAAGGGCACCGAGCTCTACGCCGCCTATCAGAAGCGGCTGAAGGAGCTGAACGCGGCCGACTTCGGCGATCTGCTGCTGGAGACGCTGCGCATCCTCCAGAGCCACCCGGATGTGCTCGAGATCTATCACCGGCGCTTCCGTTTCATTCTCGTCGACGAGTACCAGGATACCAACGTCGTCCAGTACCTATGGTTACGCCTGCTGGCCCAGGGCAGCAACAATCTCTGTTGTGTCGGCGACGACGACCAGTCGATCTACGGCTGGCGCGGTGCCGAGGTCGATAACATTCTGCGATTCGAGACCGAGTTCCCTGGTGCCAAGGTAGTGCGGCTGGAGCACAACTACCGCTCGACCTCGCACATTCTCTCGGCCGCCTCCGGTCTGATCGCCCAAAACAAGGGCCGGCTCGGCAAGACGCTGCGGACCGATGTGGGCGAGGGTGAGCCCGTCTCGGTGCAAGGCCTGTGGGACGATGCAGAGGAAGCGCGCACGGTCGGCGAGCGGATCGAACAGCTCCAGCGCGAGCACCACAAGCTGAACGAGATTGCGATCCTGGTGCGCGCGTCCTTTCAAATGCGCGCCTTCGAGGACCGGTTCGTGACGCTCGGCCTGCCTTACCGCGTGATCGGCGGCCCGCGCTTCTACGAGCGCGCCGAGATCAAGGATGCGACCGCCTATCTCGGGCTGATCGTCAATCCCACCAACGACCTCAAGTTCGAGCGGATCGTCAACGTCCCCAAGCGCGGCCTCGGCGACCAGACCATCGCCCAGATCGCCGCGCACGCCCGTGCCCGCGGGATCGAGCTGCTGCGGGCCGCGCGCGAGATCTGCGAGACCGAGGAGCTGAAGCCGAAAGCGCGGCGCTCGCTCGCCGATCTGATCCGGCAGCTCGAACGCTGGCGCTCGCTGCTCGCAACTATGAAGCACACCGACCTGGCCGAGCTGGTGCTGGACGAGTCCGGCTATACCGCCATGTGGCAGCAGGACAAGAGCCCGCAGGCCCATTCGCGGCTCGAAAACCTGAAGGAGCTCGTCCGTTTCATGGGCGAGTTCGAGAGCCTCGCAGGCTTCCTCGAGCACGTCTCGCTGGTGATGGATGCCGAAGCCGGCGAGGATGGCGATCGTGTCTCGGTGATGACGCTGCACGGCGCCAAGGGGCTCGAGTTCGACACGGTGTTCCTGCCGGGCTGGGAGGAGGGGCTGTTTCCCCACCAGCGCTCGCTCGACGAGAACGGGCTCGAGGGGCTGGAGGAGGAGCGCCGGCTCGCCTATGTCGGGCTGACGCGCGCGCGGCGCCGCTCATTCGTCAGCTTCACCCAGAACCGGCGCGTGCACGCGCTCTGGCAGTCGCAAATCCCCTCCCCCTTCGTCGACGAGCTGCCCGAAGCCCATGTCCGGGTCGAGGAGGCTCGCGGTCCCTTTACCGGCTTTTCGGGAGGCGCCTATGGCCGCAGCCGCTTCGACGAGCCCGCGGCCGGCTTCAAGACCGACTACGATACGCCCGGCTGGCAACGCGCCAAGGCGCAGTGGCCCAAGGAGGCCAGCGCGCAGCGCGCCGAGCCCAAGCGCAAACCGGTCCGCACGATCGAAGGCAGCCTCGTCGCATCGAGCACCCGCTCTCCCTCCCAGTTCGCCAAAGGCGAGCGCGTCTTCCACGACAAATTCGGCTACGGCACCGTCGCCGAGATCGACGGCAACAAGCTGACCGTCGACTTCGAGAAGGCGGGATCCAAGCGCGTGGTCGAAAGCTTCGTCAGTCATGCGTGAGGCAGCGGGCAAGATGGCTCCAGACGAGATTCTCATCGTCTACGACCGCGGGTGCCCGGCCTGCGAGCTGTTTGCCACACTGACGCGGGTGCGCGCGGCGGCGGGCGGATTGCGGCTCGTCGATGCCCGCGACGGCGGACCCGTGATGGCGGAGATCACCCGGCGCGGGCTCGACATCGATCATGGCATGGTGGTGGTGGCGGGTGGCGAGACCTACTACGGCGCCGATGCGATCCATGCGCTGGCACTGATGAGCTCGCGCTCGGGCGCCTTCAACCGGATCAACTATTGGGCGTTCCGCTCGAAACGGGTCGCGCGCGTGCTCTATCCGGTGCTGCGTGCGATGCGCAACCTGCTGCTGAAGCTGCGCGGCAAGGAAAAGATCAACAACCTCGGGCGCGCGAACAACGAGTGGTTCTGAAGCGGCGTTCTCGGCGCGGGCCAGCCGTGCCATGATGGCAAAGCTGCTCAGATGCCGGTGAGCAACAGATCGAGTGCGGCGAAGATGTCGGCGCGTTGGTCCGCCAGGGAGCCGACGGGCTCCCCCAATGAAGACAGTCGCAACGAAGCCAGCTCTTGCACGGCAAGCGCATACCGTTGCCTTTCGATCGAGACAACAGGATTGAGCCTCGTGGTCACGTGTGACTGCCGCTCGATGGGATATGCTGGGACGACGACGCGGGTTTTCAGATCAACTAGGCTCGCATGCTGAACATCAACCACGTACTGAAACGCCGACCCACGCGGCGAATAGCGGTAAACATCGAACTGGCTCATCAGAATTGCCGCTCGAAATCGCTGAGTATGGTGCCGTTCTCGACGCGCGCGTTGTAAGCCTCGATTGACTCGCGGTTCGCCTCGAACCAAGCCCTCTCGTCGGCGGACCGCACAGCCTCGCGCAGATGCCGCTCGAACAGTTGCGACAGATTGATCCCGTGGCCGCGGGCCTGCTCGACGAGGCTCGCGTCGAGCGAGACGTTGACGGCCTTCTTCTTGGCCTGGCTCGGCTGGACGTGCATGCTCATCACCTTCACCTCTGCTTGCTGCGCAGGTGGAAGGCCCATGGTGCTATACACTCGTTGATGCGCATGCAAGATGCGCATCTAAACCGGGGCAGCACGCGCTTGACTCGGCACCCCAATGCCTCACAACGCTTGCCCCATGTCTGACACGACCTCTCCCGAGCGCCCGGAAGCTCTGCCGTGACGAGTTTTCTCGCCATTGCCTATCCCCAGATCGACCCGATCGCCTTCGCGGTCGGGCCGATCGCCGTGCGCTGGTACGGGCTCGCCTACATGAGTGGGCTGGTGCTCGGCTGGCTCTATATCCGCAAGCTGCTGGACGAGGAGCGGCTGTGGCGGGGGCCGGCGCCAATGCTGCCCGACCAGGTGGACAGCCTCCTGCTCTGGGTGACGTTGGGCGTCGTTGCCGGCGGCAGGATCGGCTTCTTCCTGCTGTACGAGCCCCAGCACCTGCTGGCCGACCCGCTCGAATTCTTCCGTGTCTGGAACGGCGGCATGGCTTTCCATGGCGGGTTGCTGGGAACGGGGCTCGCGATGTGGTTGTTCTCGCGCCGCCACGGCATCCCCGTGCTCTCGACTATGGATGCGGTCGCCGCCGCCGTACCGTTCGGCCTGTTTTTCGGCCGGATCGCCAACTTCATCAATGCCGAGGTTTATGGCCGGGTGACGGATGTGCCTTGGGCCATGGTGTTTCCTGGTGCCGGCCCCGATCCGCGCCACCCGAGCCAGCTCTACGAGGCCGCGCTCGAAGGGATAGTGCTGCTCCTGCTGCTGCGCTTCCTCACCCACTCGCGGCTGCGATTGCGGACGCCGGGCTTCGTCACCGGGGCTTTCCTGATCGGCTACGGGCTCGCACGCACGTTCGTCGAATTCTTCCGCGAGATCGATCCGGCCTGGATCTTCAATTATGGCTGGCTCACCACCGGAATGGCCTACTCGCTGATCATGGTCGCGCTCGGCATGCCATTC
The DNA here is from genome assembly GCA_031403055.1 of Hyphomicrobiaceae bacterium. GTDB lineage: Bacteria > Pseudomonadota > Alphaproteobacteria > Rhizobiales > Hyphomicrobiaceae > JANNSW01. Next base: position 14,702 of record JANNSW010000119.1, read on the forward strand.
ATCCTCTATGCTCGCCGTCGCGAGCCGATGGCGGCACGACGGCCATGACGGCGGCCGGCTCCGGGCCTGCGACGACCCCACTCGGCCGGCACCTCGCGGCCCGGATCAAAGCCGAGGGGCCGATCGCCCTCGACCAGTTCATGCACGCCTGCCTGCTCGACCCCATGCACGGCTACTACCGCAAGCGCCCCGCGATCGGCACCAGCGGCGACTTCATCACGGCGCCCGAGATCAGCCAGGTCTTCGGCGAGCTGCTCGGGCTATGGGCGGCCGTCGCCTGGGAGCGCATGGGGCGCCCGCGGCCGGTGCATCTGATCGAGCTCGGCCCTGGACGCGGCACGCTGATGGCGGACGCGCTGCGGGCGCTCAGAGCGGTGCCCGAGATGATGAGTGCGCTGCAGGTTCACTTGATCGAAGCCAACGCCACGCTTGCCGCCATGCAGCGCGAAACGCTCGCAACACTGCCGCTGACGATCACTTGGCCGCAAGCCTGGGAGATCCCGGACGGGGCCTCGATCCTGCTGGCCAACGAGTTCCTCGATGCCATCCCGGTCCGCCAGCTCGTCCAGCGGGAAGGCCGCTGGCATGAGCGCTGCGTTGGCCTCGAGGGAGCCGCCGGTTTTCGGTTCGAGCCCGGCCGCGAGACGGCGCCCCCGATTGGCATCGCCGCGGCTGCCGATGGAGCGATCGCGGAGGTCCGCGACTGGAGCAACAGCGGGCAGCCGATGGCACTGATGGCAAGGCTCGCCCGATCCGGTCCGACCGCCATGCTGTTTGTCGACTACGGACACGAAGGAGCCGCGGCGGGCGAAACCCTGCAGGCCGTGCGTGGCCATGCCTATGAGAGCCCGCTCGACCATCCGGGTCAGGCCGACCTCTCGGCTCATGTCGAGTTCGCGGCGTTCCGGCGGGCTGCGGCCGGGCTCGGGCTCGATGGCACCGCAAGCATCCCGCAAGCCGCGTTCCTGGCTTCGCTCGGCATCGTCGAGCGCGCCGAGCGCCTCATTCGAGGGGCTTCTCCCAGCATCGCCAACACGCTCGAGCATGGCATCGCCCGGCTGCTGGAGCCCCAGGGCATGGGGACACGGTTCCGCGCCATGGCGCTCACCTCGCGTGGACTTGCGCCACCGCCCGGATTCGAGGCAAGTGCGGCTGGCCGAACCTGATCTCGCCAGCAGCAACCTTCGCAAAGGCGCCACCGATGATCTCGCCGATCACTGCTCCCGGTTTGGCCGCGCTGGCCGGCATCGGGCATGGTTTCTATACCCGCGCGGGTGGCGCCTCCGCGGGCCTCTACGCCAGCCTCAATTGTGGCGCTGGCTCGCGTGACGAGCCCGCTCTCGTCGTTGAGAACCGCGCCCGAGTGGCATCCTCGCTCGGCACCACACGCGAGCGCCTGCTCAGCCCCTATCAGATCCACAGCGCCCGGGCGGTGCATGTGGATGCCCCCTGGCCAGAGGGAAACCGCCCCGACGCGGATGGGATCGTCACTGCGACACCTGGCCTCGCGATCGGGGTGCTGACGGCCGATTGCGCGCCCGTGTTGTTCGTGGACACGGAGGCGCGTGTGATCGGTGCGGCCCATGCCGGATGGCGGGGCGCGCTGTCGGGTGTGCTCGCGGCCACGCTCGAAGCCATGATCGCGATCGGCGCACGCCGCTCGCGGGTGCGGGCAGCGCTCGGACCGGCGATCGGCCGCGAGGCTTATGAGGTCGGGCCCGAGCTCGAGGCCGAGTTCCTGGCGGCCGACGGCGGGCATGCGCGCTTCTTCAGGCGGCCGGAGGCCGGCGCGAGGCCGCGATTCGATCTGCAGGGATTCGTCATGGCGCGGCTCGGCTCGCTCGGCATTGCCGGTTCGGAGAGCGTCGGTCTGTGCACCTACACCGACGAATCGCGATTCTACAGCTTCCGGCGCGCCACCCACCGCAAGGAGGCCGACTATGGCCGTCAAATATCCGCCATCGTTCTGAGATAGCGGTGTTTTCCACATCTGTCGGAGGGTTGAGACTAGGCCATTTGCATGGCCGTTCCGGCTTCATGAAGACAGCTGGCGCGGCCAAGCCGGGACGCCCAGCGTTGCGTAGGCAAGAATTCCTATGGACGGCTGGCGGGCAAGGCGGTAGTAACGAGTCTGCGGGGTTCCGGCACCGTTTATGATTGTCAGTTGCGCTGTAGTGGTTTTTCGTTTGAGTATGTTGCTCGTCCAGTTTCGTGTGTGCCGGGTTCAGCGGGATAACAAGATCAGAGGGGGTCGTCGCCCGTGACCAGAACAGACGCTGCTGCCGCGCGGCGCGTCGCAAGACACACCGCGCTATTCCTGGCGTTGGGCCTACTCGGCCTGGCGCTCGCAGGATGTGAGACGAATTCGCTGCTGGGCGGCAATGCCGCGCAGCCCCAGGCTAGTGTCATCCAGCCGACCAAAGCCAAGGTGGCTTTCGCCCCGATCATCGGTGCGCCGGCCAACATCGCCACAACGCTGACAACCAGCCTCGTTGCCGCGGTCGAGCGGCAGAGCGTGCCGGTGGCCCGTACCGCCAACGAGACCGCGGACTACACGGTGCGCGGCTATGTGGTGGCTGCGAGCGAAAAGGCCGGCACGAAGATCTCCTACATCTGGGATGTGACCGACCGCGACGGCAAGCGTGCGCATCGCATCACGGGTGAGGAGTTCGCTCCGGGCAAGGGAGCGAAGGATCCTTGGAGCGCAGTCGACCAGGCCATGCTCGACCGCATCGCCACCAATACGTCCACACAGCTCGCGGCCTTCGTGCCGACCCTGGGTGGACAGTCGGCCGGCCCGGCCATCGCGCTGGGCGGCCAAACGGGTGGTACGGCCGGGCAGGCTCAGGTGGCGAGCGCGACCCAGAATGTGGCCACGCAGACAGCCGCCAACGGCGTGACGGTGCCGGCTGCCCAGCAGGTTGTCATGACCACGGGACAGCCTGCTGCCGGCAGTCTCACCAGCGGGCAGGTGCTGCAGCCCGTCAACCAGACGACGGGGACGCAAGTCGCTTCGCTGGGTAGCGGGCCAGTCGCCGCGCTCGTCCCCGCTGTTGCCGGGGCACCGGGTGATGGCCAGATGGCGCTGTCGAAGGCCCTGCAGAAGCAGTTGTCCGCCAATGGCGTCGCGCTTGCCAACGCCGCGGGCCCATCGGCCTACACGGTCAAGGGCAACGTCCAGATGGGACAGCCGAGCAGCGGCAAGCAGGCGATCAAGATCGAATGGCAAGTGTTCGATCCCGCCGGCAACAAGGTCGGCACGGTGTCGCAAAACAACACCGTTCCGCAGGGCTCGCTCGACGCGAGCTGGGGGCGCACCGCCGACGCGGCCGCGGCCGCGGCAGCGAAGGGTATTCTGAAGCTGCTGCCCAACGCGACGCGGGTCAATTGACCTTGGTAGCGTGAGCCTGGAGACAGGCAGGAAGAACGAGATTAAGTGGGCCCGGACCGTTTACAGGTCCGGGCCCACTTGCTATCCACTACCCACATGGCGCCCGTCATCGGATCGTCATGTCGTGCAGCCCAATGCTCACAATGCGGATTAACCCGGATGGCTCCCACCAGCTCGTCTTCGGCCCGCTCCGGCCGCACCGCCATTTCCCAGGACGTCCCGACCGGGGGCGGCATCAAGATCGTCGCCGGCAACAGCAACCGCCCCCTCGCCGAGGCGATCGCAACCCATCTCAAGCTCCCGCTCGCCAAGTGCACGGTCCGCCGCTTCGCCGACATGGAAATCTATGTCGAGGTGCAGGAGAACGTGCGCGGCGAGGATGTGTTCGTGGTCCAGTCGACGTCGTTCCCGGCCAACGATCATCTGATGGAGTTGCTCATCATGATCGACGCGCTCCGGCGCGCGTCGGCCCGGCGCATCACCGCCGTCATTCCCTATTTCGGCTACGCCCGTCAGGACCGCAAGGTGGTGCCGCGCTCGCCGATCTCAGCCAAGCTCGTCGCCAACATGATCACCCGGGCCGGCGCCGACCGGGTGTTGACGGTCGACTTGCACGCCGGTCAGATCCAGGGCTTCTTCGACATCCCCGTCGACAACCTGTTCGGTGCGCCGCTGATGGTGCGCGACCTGCGCGACCGCTACGAGCTCGCCAAGCTGATGGTGGTCTCGCCTGATGTTGGCGGCGTCGTCAGGGCGCGGCAGATGGCGAGCCGGCTCGGGGTGCCGCTGGCGATCGTCGACAAGCGGCGCGAGCGCGCGGGCGAATCGGAGGTGATGAACGTGATCGGCGACGTGCGCGGCATGCGCTGCGTGCTGATCGACGATATCGTCGATTCGGGCGGCACCCTGTGCAACGCGGCCGACGCCCTGATCGAGAAGGGGGCGACCGAGGTCATGGGCTACATCACTCACGGCGTGCTGTCGGGGGGAGCGGTCGCGCGCGTGGCTTCTTCCCGCTTGCGCACGCTCGTCATCACCGATTCGATCCAGCCGACGGAAGCCGTGCGCGTTGCCGGCAATATCCGCGTGCTGCCGATGGCCTCCCTGATCGCGACAGCGATCGACCGGACTGCCAAGGAAGAATCAGTCTCGACGCTGTTCGATTGATCCTGCTTGGGGAGGTCGTATCTGGTCGCATCCCGCATGGCATAGATCGCCCTGGCGCACTTTGGTCGAGCTCACTCGACGGTCGGCGCAAGGTGGGGAGCCGGGCCGGCGTCGACGGAGCCGAGATGATAGCCAAGATCGCCGGGCAGGCTTCCAGATACCTGCAGACCTATTGGATCCTGCTGGCGGACTTCGCCCGCGACCGCGGCTGGCGGTTCCTCGCGATGGCGGGGCTGATCGTCGCGGCTGCCGTCGTCTATCCGCTTCCCTTCGTGCTCATTGCCTCGCTCTTCCTCTCCGCCGAGCATGGGGCAGGGTTCGAGCTCGATCTGCGCTTGTTCAAGATCAGCGCCGGCCTCGATGTCGCGTTGCCCTGGCTGATGCTGTTTGCAGCTTGCGTGTTCGCCCTCAACTATCTCGTTGGCCGGTTGGTGAACGCCCAGACGGTCGCCTGGCAGAACGGCATGCTCTGGCGCATCGTCAGCGCGGTACCAACGATCGCGCGTTGGGACCAGGTCATCGAGCTGGGAACGGTTGGCGAGGCACGCCCCCTCGCCGTGCGGATCCAACAAGTGCTGCGCGGCGGGTTCCTGATCGGCCGGCTGGTCGATGCCGGCTTGCGCGATGCGATCGTCGTGCTCGTCTGCATCGTGGTCATGCTCGTGCTCGATGCCAAGAGCGTGCTGTTGATCCTCATCGTCACGCTGATTGCCCTGCCGTTCTATGCCACGCTGCTGGCCGGGCTCGCCACCGAGCGGGGGCGCCGGCAGAAGGCCGACCAGGCGCATTTGCGTGCAGTCACCGGGCTGATCGCGAGCGATCTTGGCGCCAGGCCGGCGCGACGGCTCCAGGTGAGCCGATTGCCGCCCGAGCTGATCGAGGCTGGGCGCGATGCGGTCGGATTCCTTTCGCTGCAGATGAACCGCATCATTGGCATGAACCTGATTGCAGGGCTGCACGCGCTCGCCGCCCTCGCGGCCGTCTATCTGGGGGATGGGGCGCGGCTTGCCGCCATGGCGCCGCAAAAGCTCGTCGTGTTCATCGTGCTGCTGCTGCTGTTGCGCTCGGTGTTGAGCCTCGTCGGGCTGATCTCGCGCCTGACCCGCGGCTATCAGGGCCTCGCACTGCTCCGCTCACTGCTGCGGCCGCTGAGCAAACGTGGGGCTATCGAGCATGGCGGGGGCTTCAGTCTGGTGCCTGCGTCGGGGGAGAGCCTGGCCATGCCGCTCCCCATGGGCACGATCCTCTATCTCGCCGCGCCATCGCTGCACTCGAGCCTGCATCTGCTGCCGCTCGCCAACGCGCTCAATCCACTGTTCGACCGTACCCGCTACGGGGTCCGGCACATCCCTTTCGTCGATGCCTGCGATCTGCCCGCGCTTGCAACCGGCACGATCGCGGAGAGCGCGCCGGCGCCGGTCATGTTCGGCGAGGGCCGTAAGGCGATCACCATTGCGCTCGACAGCGACCCGCTCGAGCTCGCTCAAATCCCGGTACTGGCGTTGACCGCTGTGGCCCATGCGGCGCTCGCCCAGAGTGGACAGCTCGAGCCGCTCCGAGTGGGCCGCGTGCTCGTCGTAGCCGCCGGCCCAGAGCTGCCCGCGGACCCGATGGCACTGCTCGCCGTCTCGGACGGCAGCCGCATCGTCCACGTGGGGCCGGCCGCGGTGACCGCCGAGCGCTACAGCGACGAGTTGCGCCGCTGGCGCAAGCGCATCGAGCGGCGCGAGGCATCCGACAACGAGATCGAGGACGACGAGACCTGAGGCTTCCCGACCGCCTCAGCGCCCGGGTGCTGCTCCGATTGGGTGAACGGCATAGGCAACGAGGGCGTCCTCGGCCTCATAGATGAGCTCAGTGCCGGCCGGCAGCCAGATCGAATCGTGCGGCCCGGCTTCCAGCACGCGTCCGCCGGTGCGGACCCGCAAGACGCCTGAGATCACCATCAGCACCTCGTCGTACTTGATGGCCCAGGGTATCCGCGCCTTGGTGAAGCGCGCAAAGCCATAGCCCATCTCGGTGCCAAAGCCGGCGCCACAGATCTCCGCGAGCGAGCACATCTCGCCGTAGGCAAACCTCGGCTTGAATGCCAGATCCTTGTAGCGCATCACTTTGGCGGGGGCTTTGGTGCCGCTGCGCAGGCCTGTGCTCGGGCGCAATCCGCCAGCGAAGGGGCTCTGCCGGCCGGAGGGGGCCGCCGGGCGAGCCATGCCTGCGGGCTTCACCGCAATCGAAGGCATCGCCGAGCTCGCCATGCCGGCAGAGACCGGCGAGCTTCCAGGCGCCCGCGTGACCAAGGCTGTCGCAGGAGCCGTCGCCGCAGGGCGCGTGCCTGCTGCCACCTGCGGCTTGTCACCAGGCTTGGTCGTGGGCGACTTGGCCGCCACAGGCTTGACAGCAGCCGGTTTGTCCGCATCCTTCGTTGCCGAACCGGCTGTCTTGGCCGTTGCCGCACTGGGTTTGAGCTGGGGGGCTGCGGGTTTGGCTGCAGCCGGGGCCGACTTCGATGCAGCCGAGGTGGCTGCGGACTTCGCCTTTGCGGTGGATTTGGCAGCAGTCGGCCGGTTGGCGGGCTTGCTCTCGGCTGCGGACTTACCGGACTTCATAGTGGCAGGGGCCTTCTTGGCTTTTGGTGCGGGCTTTGCCTTTGCGCTCGTCTTCGTTTCGCCTGTTTGCGCTTTCGCCATCGCCTGCTCCTTGACTCTGTACACGTAACTGGTGAAACGGACCTCTATGCAGCACGCAATAGTTGCAGGTCCGCCTCGAGCGTGACCTCGACCAGACTTTTGTTCATAGCGGATTTTCCTCGACAGTGTGAGAGGTTCGCGTCACAATCGTTAGTGAACGGTGTTCAATAACAAAGCGACACCAACCCTTGCGGGTGAACCCGACCGAAAAACACGCGCGGTTTGGCCGTTCGCCAACCCGAGACTAGGGTTTGAGCGGCTGTGACGGGCAGCGGCCGCGATAGTGCTCGAGCAGGGTCACGCGGATAGCACTCGACAAACCGATCGTGCCGCGACCCTCGTCGATGCGTGCGACCAGCTTGCCGACGGTCGACCCCTCGCTTTCGGCGACCTCTTTCAGCGCCTGCCAGAACGCTTCCTCGAGCGAGATCGAGGTGCGATGGCCGCGGATGACCAGCGAGCGCTTGGCAGGACGCTTCATGGCTCGGGCTCGTCCTTCCCTGGCAGACGCTGGTGTCCATCGAGCCGCCGCTGCGCCGCTTCCTCCTGGGCGCTGGCGAGCTGGCGTGCGGCCTTGGTCGTGCCGAAGCGGACCCGGTTGTCGCGTGCCTCGCTCTCCTTCTCGCGTCGCACCTTCGCCTTGCGGGCCCGTCGCAGATTGACGATCTCGGCCATGGCCCAGGCGCCTTCATGCTCGCGTTGTCAAATGCCGAAGTAGAGCAAATCCAATCCGCGCTTGATCCGCTCCTCGGCCTCCTTGGCGGATCCGAGGACCTCGGCGATGTCGCTCACGGCAATGACGTTCGAACGGTCGAGAACGAGCAGGCGCAGATTTCCTTCGAAATCGACCTGCGGGCGCAGTCGGCCGATCCCTGCCAGAATACCACTGAGGTCGAGCGGGGCGACGGGCCGGGTGCCGAGCTCCGACAATGCATCGCTCTGCAAGATGACGACGACCTGCCGATCGGAACGATTGCGGTGCACCATGCGCAATCCGCAGATATCGAACTGCCGCATTCACCAGACCCGATAGTCCTCACACCACAGTCCGTTCGTCTCGAGCTCCTTGTTGCTCGCCTCGATAGAGGCGCGATTCTCCTGGCGCCAACGCTGCCACTGCCGAGCGCGGCTTTCTTCGCGCAGGGCCTGCTCCAGGACTTCGCACAAGTCGGTGCTCTCGTTCCTCGCCTCGGCGAGGAGTCGGGAGTCGATAGCAATTTCCACGACTTCCTTTTCGGGTCTGTCCTGCATTTTCATCCTCGAATGATCTCGGAGCATTTTGCGCCGGGCCGGCGGCCGACGCAAGTCGCCGCTCTTCACCCCGGCCCGATCATGTTTTCCGGCCGGACGATGGCATCGAACTCCTCGGCCGTGACATAGCCGAGTCTCACCGCCTCCTCACGCAGGGTGGTGCTGTTCTGGTGTGCGGTCTTGGCGATCTTGGCAGCCTTGTCATAGCCGATCTTGGGGGCGAGTGCCGTCACCAGCATGAGGGATCGATCGAGCGCCGCCTTGATGTTGTCCTCGCGCGGAACGATGCCGAGCACGCAATGCTCGGTGAAGCTGACCGAGGCGTCGGCCAGCAGCCGCACCGATTGCAGGAAATTGTAGGCCATCACCGGATTGAACACGTTGAGCTCGAAATGGCCCTGGCTGCCGGCGAAGGTGAGCGCGGCATGATTGCCGAACACCTGCACGCAGACCATGGTCAGCGCCTCGCACTGGGTCGGGTTCACTTTGCCCGGCATGATCGAGGAGCCGGGCTCGTTCTCGGGCAGTTGCAGCTCGCCGAACCCCGAGCGCGGGCCCGAGCCCAGAAAACGGATGTCGTTGCCGATCTTGAACAGCGAGGCCGCGACCGTGTTGATCGCGCCATGGCTCATGATCATGGCGTCATGGGCGGCGAGCGCCTCGAACTTGTTGGGGGCGGAGGTGAAAGGGAGCCCGGTGATCGCCGCGATCCGCTCGGCGACTTTCTCGGCAAAGCCCTTGGGCGCGTTGAGGCCGGTGCCGACGGCAGTGCCGCCTTGCGCGAGCTCCATCAGCAGCGGCAGCGTCTGCTCGATGCGGAAAACGCCGTTCTCGACCTGCTTGGCGTAGCCGGAGAACTCCTGGCCGAGCGTCAATGGCGTCGCGTCCTGCGTGTGCGTACGCCCGATCTTGATGATGTGGGCGAATGCGCGCGATTTCTCCGCGAGAGCCTTGTGCAGCAGGCGCAGTGCCGGCAGCAGGCGGTGATGGATTTCCTCCGCGCAGGCGATGTGCATGGCGCTCGGATAGGTGTCGTTGGAGGACTGGCTCATGTTGACATGGTCGTTGGGGTGCACCGGGCTCTTCGAGCCCATCACGCCGCCCAGGATCTCGATCGCCCGGTTGGAGACGACCTCGTTGGCATTCATGTTCGATTGCGTGCCCGAGCCCGTCTGCCAGACGACGAGGGGGAAGTGGTCGTCGAGCTTGCCTGCGATCACCTCGCCGGCCGCGGCGACGATCGCGTTGCCGACCTCGGGGCCGAGACGCCCGAGCGCCATGTTGGTCTCGGCAGCGGCCCGCTTGACGATGCCGAGCCCGCGCACGATCGAGCCCGGCTGGCGCTCCCAGCCGATCCTGAAATTGCCCCGGCTGCGCTCCGCCTGCGCGCCCCAGTAACGGTCGGCGGGGACTTCGATGGGCCCGAAGGAGTCGGTCTCGGTGCGGGTGGTGGGCATGGGGTATGGTACCTCGATCGGGCAGGCGAAGCGGTGGCGGATCATAGGCGGCATGGGCAAAAAAAGACAGACCGGAGGATCGGTGCCGGTTCCGGGGCCAGCTCCGGGGTCAGACCCCTTTGGCAGTGGTTTGGCGTTCGGCCGGGGCGCTCGGTCAAAGGGGTCTGACCCCGGTTGCACGCGCCTCCCTGACCCCGGTTGCACGAGCCTCCCCTCCGAGGCCCGCTATCTCGCCGCCGCTTGCGCTGCGTTCGGGCTCGGCTTCCGCGACGTCTCGAGCGAGGGCTATCTGCTGGAAATCTCCGATGGCGCGCGCACGCTCGCGCTCGCGGCCGGGCGCGCCTGCATCTATCCGACCAACTCGGCGGCTGCCTTCACGCTCGCCAAGGACAAGATGCACACGAGCCGCCTGCTGGAGGCGCACGGCCTGGCGACGCTCGGCGGCGCGCTCTTCTTCGTCTCGGACCATCACCGGCAATACCGGGCGCCGGGGCGCGAGCGGGAGGACGCGATCCGCCATGGCGTGGCGCACGGCTTTCCCTTGTTTGCCAAGCCCAACATGGGCGCGCGCGGCGATCTCGCCGAGATCGTGCACGATCGGGAGCGCCTGGAAACCTATCTCGAGGAGGCCGCCACCCGCTATGACGCGGTCATCCTGCAGGACGTATTCAGCGGCCCGGAGTATCGCGTGCTCTGCCTCGACGGCGAGGTCATGTTCTGCGTCGAGCGGGCGACGGCGACGTTGCGGGGCGACGGCCGGTCGGCTCTCGGCGAGCTGATCGCCGCCTACAACACCTCGCTCGCCGGCAGCGGCATCTCCGGCATCCCCGAGCAATCGATCCCCGTGATCGCGGCCCAAGCAGGTCTGGCGCCGGGCGAGATGGTCGCCACCGGTCGCATCGTCAACTTGCCGGGCCGGCGCAATCTGGCGGCGTCGGGACGTTCCGAGCGTCTGGTCGAGCCAGTGCCGGCACAGCTCGCCAGCCTTGCGCTGGCGGCAGCGCGGCTGACCGGCCTGAATGTCGCCGGTGTCGATCTGATGGACATATCGGGGGGAAGCGATTTTTCGCTGCTGCGCGTGATCGAGGTGAACGGAGCGCCCGGCATCACGGCTCTCGAGCAGCTCGGGCGGATGGACCTCATCCTCGAAATCTGGCGGCGCATCCTGTCGCGGGCCTTCGGGCGGGAGCTGAAACCGCTGCCATGATGCTGCATCCCCTCTTCCAGCTGCCGAAGTTCGGCGCCGGCCCAGGCCTGCATCGGGTTGACGCGTTGATCGCGGCGCTCGGCCTCGAAACCTATCTGCGCGCGACACCGCGGATCGCCATCACCGGCACCAATGGCAAGGGCTCGACGGCCAAGCTCGCGTCCGAAATTCTGCGCCGGTCGGGGCGCCGCACGGGCCTCTTCACCTCGCCGCACCTCTTCCACTTCAACGAGCGGTTCGAGATCGCCGGCACACCCGCCACGGACGAGCTGCTCACGCGCAAAGCCGATCAGGTGCTCGCGGCGATCGCCGCCTTCGAAAGCAGGGATCCCGACGATCGGGTCGGCGCGTTCGAGGCCTTCTTCGTCCTCGCCATTGCCGTCTTCGCTGAAGCTCGCGTCGATACGCTGGTGCTCGAAGCCGGCATCGGCGGGCGCTGCGACGCGGTGCGGATGGCACGCGCCCCGCTGGCGGCGGTCGTATCGGTCGACTTCGACCACACCGACATTCTCGGCAAGACCTTGGCTGCAATCGCTCTCGACAAGCTCGAGATCGTGGCGACAGGCGGTCTCGCCGTGCTGGGTCGAACGCTCGCCCCGCTTGCCGCGCAGATGCGTTGCCATGCCGGTCTGATCGGGGTGACGCCGCTGTTCGCAACCGAGGCGTCCAGCGTGACGATGGCGGCGAGCGATGCCGGCGGCAGCGATTTCCGGCTGATGCTCGACGGACAGAGCATCGAGGGTATCCGGCTCAATCTTGCCGGGCCGCATCAGTGCGAC
>JANNSW010000120.1:0-24818 GCA_031403055.1 Hyphomicrobiaceae bacterium
ATACCCCTTGACGACCGCATAGATCGCCGGGATCACCACGAGCGTCAGCAGGGTCGATGAGACCATGCCCCCGATCATCGGCACGGCGATGCGCTGCATCAGCTCGGAGCCGGCGCCGGTCGACCACAGGATCGGCAGCAGGCCCGCCATGATGGCGACGACGGTCATCATCTTGGGCCGCACGCGCTCGACCGCGCCGTGCATGATGGCCGCGTGGAGGTCAGCGCGGGTGAAGTCGCGCTTCTCGTCAGCGGCGAGCTTGTGCCGGTCCTCGAGCGCGGAATCGAGATAGATCAGCATGATGACGCCGGTCTCGGCGGCGACGCCCGCGAGCGCGATGAAACCGACGGCGACGGCAACGGAGAGATTGAACCCGAGCCACCACATCAGCCACAATCCGCCGACGAGCGCGAAGGGCAGCGACAGCATGACGATCAGCGTCTCGGCGAGGCGGCCGAAGTTGAGGTAGAGCAGCAGGAAGATGATCAGCAGAGTCAGCGGCACGACGTAGGTGAGGCGCTGCTTTGCCCGCTCGTAGTACTCGAACTGGCCAGACCAAGTCACGTAGGTGCCGGGCGGGAGCTTGACGCCGTCGGCCACGGCGCGCTTTCCATCCTTCACATAGCCGACGAGATCGCGATCCCGCACGTCGACGAAAATGTAGGCCGCGAGCTGGGCGTCCTCGGTGCGGATGCTGGAGGGGCCGGTCGAAAGGCTCACTTTCGCGACCTCGCCGAGCGGGATCGAGGCGCCATTCGCGAGCGGCACCAGCACCTCCCGCGCGATGGCGTCGGGATCGCTGCGGATCTCGCGCGGGTAGCGCAGGCTGACCGAATAGCGCTCGCGGCCCTCGACAGTCGTCGTGATCGGCTCGGCGCCGAGCGCATTGGCGATCACCTCCTGCACCTCGGCGACCATCAGGCCGTAGCGGGCAAGGCGCATCCGGTCCGGCTCGATGTCGAGATAGTAGCCGCCGATGATGCGCTCGGCGAAGGCGCTGGACGTGCCCGGCACCGTGCGCAGGACCGCCTCGATCTGGCGGGCGATCCCTTCCATCTCCTTCAGGTCCTTGCCGAAAACTTTCACGCCGACGGGCGTGCGGATGCCCGTTGAGAGCATGTCGATGCGCGCCTTGATCGGCATGGTCCAGGCATTGGAGACGCCGGGGAACTGCAGCGACTTGTCGAGCTCGGCGATGAGCTTGTCGGTCGTCATGCCGGACCGCCATTCGCTCTCGGGCTTCAGGTTGATGATCGTCTCGGTCATCTCGGTTGGAGCCGGATCGGTCGCGGTCGCCGCGCGGCCCGCCTTGCCCCAGACGGAGGCGACCTCCGGGAACGACTTGATGATCTTGTTCTGGGTCTGCAGGATCTCGGCCGCCTTGGTGACGGAGAGACCCGGCAGCGTCACCGGCATGTAGAAGAGCGTCCCCTCGTTGAGCGTCGGCATGAACTCCGAGCCGAGCTGGCGGGCCGGCCAGAAGCTCGCAGCGAGGACGAGGACGGCAAGCCCGATCGTCAGCCAGCGCGCGCCGAGCACGCCCCGGATGATGGGCCGGTAGAGCCAGATCAGCAGGCGGTTCAGCGGGTTCTTCTGCTCTGGGACGATCCGGCCGCGCACGAACACGATCATCAGGGCGGGCACCACGGTGACGGACAGGAGCGCCGCCGCCGCCATGGCGAAAGTCTTCGTGAAGGCGAGCGGATGGAAGAGCCGCCCCTCCTGGGCTTCGAGCGCGAAGATCGGCAAGAACGAGACGGTGATGATGAGCAGGGAGAAGAAAAGCGCGGGCCCCACCTCGCTCGCCGCCTCGATCAGGATTTCCGCGCGCGGCTTCTCGGGTGGGGCGCGCTCCAGGTGCTTGTGGGCGTTCTCGATCATGACGATCGCCGCATCGACCATGGCGCCGATGGCGATCGCGATGCCGCCCAGGCTCATGATGTTGGAGGAGAGGCCGAGCGCATGCATGAAAATGTAGGCGATGAGCAGCCCCAGCGGCAGCGTGACGATGGCGACGAGGGCGCTCCTCACATGCATCAGGAAGACGATGCAGACGAGCGCGACGATGATGCTCTCCTCGATGAGCGTGCGTTTGAGCGTCTCGATCGCGCGATGGATCAGGTCCGAGCGGTCGTAGACGGGGATGATCTCGGTGCCCGCCGGCAGGCTCGCCTGCACCTCCGCAAGGCGGGCCTTGATGTTTTCGATCACGTCGAGGGCGTTGGCACCGAAGCGCTGGACGGCGATGCCGCTCGCAACCTCGCCTTCCCCATTCAGCTCGGCGATGCCGCGCCGCTCGTCGGGCACGAGCTCGACCTTTGCCACATCGCGGACGAGCACCGGCGTGCCGCCCTCGACCTTGAGCACGATCTGCTCGATGTCGCCGACGCCCTTGATGAGGCCGCGTCCGCGCACGGCGAACTCGGTCTCGGCCAGCTCGATGACGCGGCCGCCCACGTCCATGTTGCTCATGCGGATGGCTTCGCGCACCCTGGCGAGCGGGATGCCGAAGCTCTTCAGGCGGCGCGGATCGACGACGACCGAGTACTGCTTGACGAAGCCGCCGACGCTCGCGACCTCGGCGACGCCGTCGGCCTTGGCGAGCGCATAGCGCACCTGCCAATCCTGCGCGGAGCGCAGCTCCGCGAGTGTGCGATTGGCCCCCGTCACCACGTACTGATAGACCCAGCCGACCCCCGTTGCATCGGGCCCGAGCGAGGGGGCGACGCCGCGCGGCAGGTTGCGGGCCGCCGCCGAGAGGTATTCGAGCACTCGGCTGCGGGCCCAGTATATGTCAGTGCCGTCCTCGAAGATCACATAGACGAAGGAGACGCCGAAGAACGAGAAGCCGCGCACCACGTGCGAGCGCGGCACCGACAGCATGGCGGTGGAGAGCGGATAGGTGATCTGATCCTCGACCACCTGCGGGGCCTGGCCCGGGGTACTCGGTGTAGATGATGACCTGGGTGTCGGAGAGGTCGGGGATGGCGTCGAGCGGCACCTTGCCGACGGCATAGACGCCGAGCGCGGTCGCGAGTGCGGCGCCGATCAGCACCAGCATCAGATTGCGCGCCGACCAGCGGATCAGTGCGGCGATCATGGCTTCACCTCGGCGGCAGCTGGCGCCTCCGTGAAGGTTTTCAGCGACGCCTTCAGATTGCTCTCGGCATCGATCAGGAAATTCGCCGTGGTGACGACCTTCTCCCCCTCCGCGAGACCATCCCTGATCTCCACATAACCGTCACCGCGAAGGCCGAGCCTCACCGCACGCGGCTCGAAGCGGCCCTCGCCCTTGTCGACGAGCACGATTTGCCGGCCGCCGTCGTCGATGACCGCATCGACCGGCACCGCGAGCCTCGGAGCGTCCCCGCTGCCGGCGTCGATCACGACATCGGCATACATGTCGGGCATGAGCCTGCCGTCGGGGTTCGCCAGCTCGATGCGGATGCGTCCCGTGCGCGTCTCCCTGTCGAGGTCGGGATAGATGAAGGCGATCTCGCCCTCGATCGTCTCGCCCGGCATGGCCATGAGCGTCACACTGGCCTTGGCGCCCATCCGGATCAGCCCCAAATCCTGCTCGGCAATCTCAGCCAACACCCAGACCCGGGAGAGATCGGCGATCTTGAAAAGTGCGCGACCCGCTTCGGCCCGTTCGCCCTCGATCACCATCTTCTCCATGATCGTGCCGCTGACCGGGCTCGGCCACTCGATCGCATCGGGTATGTCGCCCGTGGTGCCGATGCGGTTGATCTGCTCGCGCGAAACCTCGAGGTTGGCGAGCCTTTGCACGGCGCCGTCCACGTCGCGGTTGGATTTCTTGCCGGCGGAGATCAAGCTCACCCGGTAGTTGGCGAGGGCATTCAGCACCTCCTGGCTGAAGACGCGAAACAGGGGCTCGCCCTTGCGAACGGCCTTGCCGGTTGTGTCGGCATGGAGCTTCTCGATGAAGCCGTCGAAGCGCAGCGTGACGGTTCTGAGCCGGCTTTCGTCGAGGGCGACCTTGCCGGCGGCCCGCACCGGCCGAACCAGCCGGCGCATAGCCGCAGCGGCACTGCGCACGCCGGCCCGCTGCACCCGGTCGAGGCTGACCTTGACGGTCTTGCCGTCGTCGACCTCCTCACCCTCGTAGACGGCGATGTAGTCCATCCCCATCCAGTCTTTCTTGGGAACGGGTGAGGTATCCGCCAGCCCCATCGGGTTGCGGTAGTAGCGGACCTTGCGCTCGGCGCTGGCGGGCGACGGCGACGCTGCCGCTTGGACCGGTGGCTCACCGGCCGCCAGCCGGCGCAAGAGGTCGGCATCCGGCCAGGTTCCCGTGCCGAGGCGGGAGCCGGTGGCGAGGCCCGCGAGCGCGACTGCGCCCACAAGCAAAAGCTCTCTGACATTCATGACATGCTCATCCCTCGAGGACTGATCCGGCGCGCACGGCACGATCGCGCTCGTGACCCCAAGGCCCGCCGCAGTCGCAGACCGCGGCGCGCAGGGGTTGCTCAGCGTCTTTACGCAGGATCAGCTTCGAGGTACGGGAGTATCGCTCCAGGGACGGATCGACTGCGGATCCGACACCGTCGCCGCAATGGCCACGGCCAGTCTCACGGGGGCTGTCGGAACCGCGGCCGGAACGAGGCCGAGGATGCCGTTGCACGCGACCTTGCAGCTGATCGTGCCGCAATGCGCCGACCCACTGTCGCAGGAGCAGGAGCCCTTGGGCTTGCCCATACAATCCTGCATTGCCGCCGACGACTGATTGTGCACGCCAGCAAGGACCGGTGCCACACCGAGCATGAGCGCGAGCACAATCGCGAGAATGAGGCGAAACAGCTTCATTGAGAAATCCCGATCATCGACCACTATGGTCATTGGCCGAGGACTGCGTCAACCACGCGCCGATCAATTGCTTGGGAGTGGCGGTTTGGGTCAATCTCGACCGCGCTATGACGCTCGACTATCCGCAAGGCCTCCGAAGCCGACCTGCCCATCGCCTTCGGCACGGCGGCGGCGATCCTGGATCCTGGGGGGCGGTACGGTCCCTTGCGTCGATTCCGCGCGGCCCGGCCCGCGTTGACGCCCTCTTGACGCCACGATTCTCGCGCCTTACCTGAGTGAACGTTCGTTCGCGAATGAACGTTCACTCTCGAAAGGCCGAACCGATCATGACCGCAGCCCAGGCTCAACAGGCGAGCGATGGCCGGCGCCGCGTGCTGGAGGCGGCCGTCATGTGCTTTGCCCGTGCCGGTTTCCACGGCACCTCGATGCAGGAGATCTGCGGCGAAGCCAAGATGAGCCCGGGCGCGCTCTATCGCTATTTCCCCTCCAAGGACGCCATCATCGAGGCAATTGCCGAGGAGGAGCGCAAGCGCAATGCCCAGATCCTCGCTCGCCTCGACGTCGACGAGAACGTGCTGGACGCTTTCTTCGAGACGGGCTTCACCTTCCTGCGCGAGGTGACCCGCACCGGGCAGGCCGCACTCTGCGCCGAGGTCATGACCGAAGCCCAGCGCAATCCTCGGATCCGCGAGATCTTCGAGCGCAACCGCACGGAAGCGCACGGCAAGCTCGCCGCTGCGCTCGCCCGCGCCCAGGC
This sequence comes from Hyphomicrobiaceae bacterium, assembly GCA_031403055.1. Taxonomy (GTDB): domain Bacteria; phylum Pseudomonadota; class Alphaproteobacteria; order Rhizobiales; family Hyphomicrobiaceae; genus JANNSW01. The sequence continues at coordinate 5,585 of JANNSW010000120.1, forward strand.
CCGCGGCGAGATCGACGCAACGCTCGACATCGAGGCCGTCACAAAAACGCTGATGGCGCTCGGCGACGGCCTGATCATGCGCATGCCGTTCGAGCCCGATGGCGCCCTCGATCAGCTGGAGCCGCAGTTGCGGTTCCTGATCGGGCGGATGCTGATGCCGGGCACGACCGGCCAGAGGAGCTGACCATGACCCCTATCCAAACGCTCGCACGAGCTTTGCTGGTGATGCTGCTGGCGGCACTTGCGCCCGATGCCCACGCCGCCGAGGCTTCGCTGCCGTCTCCCCCGGTTGCAGGCTCGGGGGCGACGCTGCCTGCGATCACGGTCGCCCGCGCGGAATCGAGCCAGATCGTCGAGACGATTGTGGTCGGGGGCACGCTCGTTGCCCGCGAGGAGGTGATGGTCGCGCCCGAGGTCGACGGGCTCGCCGTCCGCGAGATCCTGGTCGAGGAAGGCGCCAGCGTGAAGAAGGGTGACGTGCTCGCCCGCCTTTCGGTCGACCAGATCGAGGCGACGCTCGCCCAGAACGAGGCCGATATCGCCCGCTGGGATGCGGCGATCGCGCAAGCCCGGACCCAGATCGCGGAAGCCCAGGCCACCCGCACCGAGAACCAGAAAGCGCTGAAACGGGCCCAGAAGCTGAACAAGTCCGGCTTTGCGAGCGAGGAGCGGCTCGACCAGTCGGAATCGGGAGCTGCCGTCTCGCAAGCCCGGCTCGATTCGGCACGCCAGGCCGTGACCTCGGCGGAAGCCCAGAAGAAGGCGAGCTTCGCCCAGCGCCGCGAGCTCGAATGGCGGTTGAGCCGGACCGAGGTCCGTGCCCCGGTCGGGGGCATCGTCAGCGCGCGGCTGGCGCGGCTCGGTCAGATTGCCAGCATCGCGAGTGGGTCGCTGTTCCGCATCATCGAGGGCGGCGACATCGAGCTGGAAGCGGAGGTCTCCGATGTGGCGATGCCCAAGCTCGTGGCCGGGCAGACGGCGCTCGTCGCCCCGGCGGGTTTCACCGAGCCCGTGCGCGGCACCGTCAGGCTGGTTTCCCCAGAGATCGACCGCACGACCCGGCTCGGACGCGTCCGGATCGCACTTCCCCACGATGCGCGCCTGAGGATCGGGGGCTACGCGCGCGGTACCCTCGAGGTCGAGCGCCGCACCGGCATCACTGTCCCTCTGTCGGCATTGAGCTATGGCAAGAATGTCGCCTTCCTGCAGATCGTGCAGAACGCCGTCGTGCGCACACGACCGGTACAAATCGGTCACGTGGACGGCGAGCGCGCGGAAGTCAGATCGGGCGTCGTCGCTGGCGAGGAGATCGTCGCCCGCGCCGGCTCGTTCCTGCGTGACGGCGATCGGATCGTGCCGGTGCCGGTCGCGACCGAGGAGGCCTCGCAATGAGGCTCAACATCTCGGCCTGGTCGATCCGCAACCCGATCCCCTCGATCGTGCTGTTCGTGGTCTTGTGCGCGCTCGGGATCGCGACCTTCCGCGGCATGCCGGTCACGCGCTTCCCCAATATCGACGTGCCGGTGATCGCCATCACGGTCGCCCAGTCGGGAGCGGCGCCCTCCGAGCTCGAAACCCAGGTGACCAAACAGATCGAGGACGCGGTTGCGGGCATTGCCGGCGTCAAGCACGTGATGTCGACACTGACCGAAGGTCAGTCGCAAACGGTCATCGAGTTCCGCCTGGAGGTCGATACCGACCGTGCGCTCAATGACGTCAAGGATGCGGTCGCCCGGGTCCGGTCGGACCTGCCGCGCACCGTCGAGGAGCCGGTCATTCAGCGCATCGACGTCGAAGGCCAGGCGATCCTGACCTACGCCGCCGCCGCCAGCAGCATGACGCTCGAAGAGCTGTCCTGGCATGTCGACGACGTGGTGAAACGCCAGATCCAAAGCCTGAAAGGCATCGGGCGGGTCGAGCGCTATGGCGGCGTCAGCCGGGAGATCCGGATCGTGCTCGATCCCGACCGGTTGATGGCGCTCGGCATCACCGCGGCCGATGTGAACGCGCAGCTGCGGGCGACCAACACCGATCTTGCCGGCGGTCGCGGCGAGGTGGGCGCGCAGGAGCAGGCGATCCGCACGCTGGCCGGCGCTCGGTCCCTCGATGAGCTTGCCCAGATGCGGATCGTGCTGCCGGGTGGCCGGGAGGTCAGGCTCGCCGAGATTGGCCGGGTGAGCGATGCGGCGGAGGAGCCGCGCTCGTTCTCGCGCATCGACGGACGCCCTGGCGTCTCGTTTGCCGTGTTCCGGGCCAAGGGCGCCAGCGATGTCGATGTGAAGCGGGTGGTCGAAGCCCGCATCGCCGAGCTCGCCGCCGCCGATCCGGACGTGAAGCTCAGCCTCGTCGACGACTCGGTCGCCTACACCTTCGGCAACTACGAAGCCGCGATGGAGACGCTGATCGAAGGCGCGCTGCTCGCCGTCCTGGTTGTGCTCATATTCCTGCGCGATTGGCGCGCGACGCTGATTTCCGCGGTTGCGTTGCCGCTCTCGATGATCCCGACCTTCTGGATCATGAACATGATGGGCTTCTCGCTCAATCTCGTCAGTCTGCTCGCTCTGACGCTGGCGACAGGGATTCTCGTCGATGACGCGATCGTCGAGATCGAGAATATCGTACGCCACATGCGGATGGGGAAATCCGCTTATCGCGCGTCGCTGGAAGCCGCCGACGAGATCGGCCTTGCCGTCATTGCCATCTCGTTCACGATCGTTGCCGTGTTCGCGCCCGTCTCGTTCATGGGCGGTATCGCGGGGCAGTACTTCAAGCAGTTCGGGTTGACCGTTGCCGTCGCGGTCATCATCTCGCTCCTGGTCGCGCGCCTGCTGACGCCGTTGCTCGCCGCCTATTTCATGCGCTCGGGCCACGGCCACACGGAGCCCTTGCGCGACGGCCTTTTGATGCGCGCCTATACCGGCTTCCTGCGCGTGACGCTGCGTTATCGCTGGCTGTCGCTGCTTGTCGGCGTGCTCGTGTTCGCCGGCTCGATCTGGGCGACGGGGCTGCTGCCGACCGGCTTCATCCCGGCGGAGGATGCCTCCCGCATCGTCATGTCGGTCGAGCTGCCGCCGGGCTCGACGCTTGCAGAGACCGCACGCGCAACCGACCGGATGGCCGAGCGCCTGAAGCAGTTCCCCGAGGTCAAGTCCGTGTTCGTGCTGGGAGGCGCCAAGCCAACCGGCCAGGCCGAGGTGAGCAACGCCCTCCTGATCATCAACCTCACCCGCAAGGGGGAGCGCACCATCACGCAGAAGCAGCTCGAGGGCCGCTTCAGCGAGGCGCTCGCCGCCATCCCCGATGTCCGCTTCTTCATCGTCAACGAGCGCGGCGAGCGGCAATTGTCGATCTCGGTGCTCGGTAGCGATCCCGACGCGCTCGACAAGGGTGTCGCCAAGCTCGAGACCGCAATGCGCCGCACGCCGGGCTTCATCAATGTCGCGGCCAACGCCGGCCTCGACCGGCCCGAGATCCAGATCCGGCCGCGGCTCGATGAGATCGCACGGCTCGGCATCGCGCCCGAAGCCGTATCGGAAGCCATCCGCGTCGCCACTATCGGCGATGTCGGCGCCAACCTCGCGAAGTTCAATGCGGGCGACCGGCTGATTCCGATCCGGGTACAGCTCGACGAGTCGGCACGCGGCGACCTCGCGCTCATTCGCGCGTTGCGGCTGCGGACCGCGAGTGGCGCCTCCGTGCCGCTCGGCTCGCTCGCCGACGTCGGCTTCGGCCAGGGTCCTTCGTCGATCGAGCGCTTCGACCGGGTGCGCCGGGTGGTGATCGGAGCGGACCTGGAGAAGGGCCTCGAGCTCGGCACCGCGCTCGAGCGCGTGAAGGCGCTGCCGGTCGCGCAGGCGCTCCCCGACGGCGTGCGGTTCCAGGAGGCGGGCGACGCCGAGATCATGGCGGAGGTGTTTCAGGGCTTTGCCATGGCGATGGGCGCCGGCCTGATGATGGTGCTCGGGCTGCTGGTGCTGCTCTTCGGCAACGTGTTCCAGCCGATCACCATCCTGCTGTCGCTGCCGCTCTCGATCGGCGGCGTGATCGCGGCGCTGCTGTTGACCGGCAACGCCGTCTCGATGCCGGTCGTGATCGGCATCCTGATGCTGATGGGGATCGTGACCAAGAATGCGATCCTCTTAGTCGATTTCGCGATCGAGGAGGTGCGCCGCGGCATTCCCCGGTTCGAGGCGATCGTCGACGCTGGCAGGAAGCGCGCCCGCCCGATCGTGATGACGACGATCGCCATGGCGGCGGGCATGGTGCCGACGGCGCTGGGGCTTGGCGAAGGCGGCGAGTTCCGCGCGCCGATGGCGATCGCGGTGATCGGCGGCCTGCTGGTCTCGACCGTGCTGAGCCTCGTGTTCGTGCCTTCGTTCTATACGGTGATGGACGACGTCGCCCGCTTCTCGGGCTGGCTGTTCGGCCGCTTCGTTGGGCCGAAGGACGAGCCGGGAGAAGCGGGCGAGGTGGTGGCGGCGGAGTAAGGGCTATCCGTCTGCATATGCTTCCGCATAGGCGGATTCGATCGCCTCGACCTCGGCCGGCAGCAGCGCGGAGAACTCATGCTTGCGGGCGCGCTTCGACAGCAGTCCGTCGTTCTGCCGTAACATGCGCAAGAGGAGGTCGATGGTGCGATCGGGCATGTCGACGATCTCGCCGAGCCTCGCGCGGAAATCGTCATGGCGGCGCAGGAATTCGGCCTCGCGCGGCAATTCCTCCTCGACGGTCCGCTCGACGCAAGCGTAGAGGAACTCGGCCTGCGGCGTCGCATCGAAGTAGCGATAGAAGTCCGCCGTATCGCTCAGGACCGCCACATTGCCGTCCGCGGTCGCGCGCCACTCGATGAGCGGCAGCACACGCCGGGAATAGCTCTCGAGCACGATGCGGTAGGCTTCGATCCGGTCGAGGATCGTCGAGGAGACAGGGAAGACGACGCCCGGCGGGTTGAAGCCGCGCGCGGCCAGCACGTGGTGGATCAGATAGCGGTGGATGCGGCCATTGCCGTCCTCGAAGGGGTGCACGAAAACGAAGCCGAAGGCGAGCACCGCAGCGGCTATGACGGCATCGAGGGCCTCGGCCTGCTCGCGGTCGAAGGCGATCATGCCGGCAATCAGCGATGTCAGATCCTGTGGCCTCGCACTGATGTGTTGGGGGAGGGGGGCCCGCGTTACGCGATCATGCTCGCCAACGAATCCGCCCGCGACCCTGAGGCCCATTCGGACGAAGCGTGCATTGCCGATGACAATCTGCTGGAGGCGCAGCAGCTCGTCGAGATCAATCGGCCTCTTGCCGGCATCGCGGATCGCACGCCCCCAGCGCTGGATGCGATTTTGTCCCGGGGCCTCGCCCTCGATGGCATAGCTTGCGCGAGAATCCTGCAGCAGCAGGAACGCCGCCGCCCGGGCGAGCAGATCGGCGGGGACATCAGCCGCGATCGTGCGCGCGCGATCGGCGAGGCCGGACGCAATCAATGCCTCGAGCTTCCTCGTTCGAGTGACGAGCGGGCAGAAGGCCGGTGTGCCCGGCAGATTGTCGCGAACGCGGTGGCGGGGCGAGTTGCGCGAGCGTCCCGCGAATTGCAGCGCCGGATCGAGTGCGTCCACATAGGAGCCTCTGGCAAGATCCGGCAGATCGAGCCGGTCGCCGAGGAGCCATTCGTAGAGAAACCAGATGCGGCGCGCATAGCCCCCGGTTGGCGTCGCACGGACGAGCGCCTCGATCGGACTGCTGCCGGATGCAAGAAACAGCCGTTTCAAGACGGCAAGGTCCATTGCCTCATATTTGAGCGCGAAGGTCAGATGGCCTTCGAGGGTTGCGGATGGAGCGTGGCGCGGAGTGAAGATGCGCCAACCGTTTGCCACATAGGTCTTGTGCCGCGCGCCAACCGCTGCGAGCGTCAGCGGGACAGGGACTGCCAAGCCGTAGGCGTCGATCAGAGCCGCAAGCCCCGCAGGCATGGCCGGTTCGGGCAGACGCTGTCCGTGAAGAACCGTGACAGGCTCTGAAAATCGATGATTCTTGCGCGTGCTCATGAAAAACGATGATAGAACATGAAAAACGATGATTCAACCTCGGCTCACGTGAAAAACACGTTCTGCGCCCAGGTCGCAACGCTTCACAAGTACGGCGGCGTACAGGCGCTGACGACCTCGCACGGCGCCGCGCACACATTGCGGAAGCGGTGGGGCACGCGGCTGTCGAACAGATAGGCGTCGCCCGCCCGCAGCACCCGCACCTGCCCGCCGACCGTCAGCTCCAGCTCGCCCGCGACCACCACGCCGCCTTCGTGCGAAAGGTGCTCCAGCATGGTCTCGCCCGTATCGGCGCCGGGCTCGTAGCGCTCGTGCAGTATCTGCAGGTTGTGGGTGCGCGCGTCGCCGACCTGCCGGAACGCCATGCGCCCGCTCGCGCTCGCCTCGCTCCCATGCACCCGCCCGAGCCGCGAGGTCAGATCCAACAGCTCGTCGGCCCGGAAGACCACCTTGTCGCCGACTGGCCGCTCGGGCTCGAAGAAATCGGCCATGGTCATCGGCACGCCGCCCAGGATCTTGCGCAGCGAGGCGACCGAGGGTGAGCTTTTGTTGGCTTCGAGCATGGAGATCAGCCCATGGGCCACGCCCGCGCGCTCGGCGAGTTGGCGCTGCGAGAGCTTGGCCGCGAGCCGCACCTCCTTCAAACGCCCTCCCACGTCGAACGCGACGTCTGCCATCGTCTCCTCCATGCGCCGCTCGCAGGCGTGAGCCGCCATTTAAGCATATTGACCGCTCTTGCTCAATATATTGACCGGTGCTATCGCCACTCGATAATGAGGACAAATGGGCCGGCCGCGCCTAGGATGGCGCGAACGCCCGATCGGAGGAGAACCGTCATGGCAACCAAGAGCGAGGCCTTGAAGGCCCGGCAGACATCGGCCGTTCCGCGCGGTATCGCGACCAAATCGGTCTATGCCGACAAGGCCAAGAACGCCGAGATCTGGGATGTCGATGGCAAGCGCTACATCGACTTTGCCGCCGGCATCGCCGTCGTCAACACCGGCCACCGGCACCCCAAGGTGATGGCAGCCGTCGCCAGGCAGCTCGAGGACTTCACCCACACCTGCTTCAACGTGGCTCCCTACGAGGAGTACATCGCCGTCGCCGAGCGCCTCAACAAGGCCGCTCCCGGCAATTTCGCCAAGAAGACGATGTTTGTCACGACCGGGGCCGAAGCCGTCGAGAATGCGGTCAAGATCGCACGCGTCGCGACTGGCCGGACCGCCATCGTCGCCTTCACCGGCGCCTTCCATGGCCGCACCATGATGGGCATGGCACTGACCGGCAAGGTCGTTCCCTACAAGAAGGGATTCGGCCCCTTCCCCGCCGAGGTCTTTCATGCGCCCTTCCCAAAACCCTATTTCGACCTGACGGTCGAGGATGCGCTCGCCGGTTTGAAGGACCTCTTCTCGGCCGATGTCGATCCGGCCCGCGTCGCCGCGGTCATCATCGAGCCGGTGCAGGGCGAGGGCGGCTTCTACGTGGCCCCGGTCGCCTTCCTGCAGGCCCTGCGCAAGCTCTGCGACGAGCACGGCATGCTGCTGATCGCCGACGAGATCCAGACCGGCATGGCCCGCACCGGCAAGATGTTCGCAATCGAGCACGCGGGCGTCATTCCCGACCTGATCGTGATGGCCAAGGGCCTCGGCGGCGGCTTCCCGCTCGCCGCCGTCACCGGCCGTGCCGAGCTGATGGACGCCGCGCTGCCCGGTGGCCTGGGCGGCACCTATGCCGGCTCGCCCGTCGGCCTGTCGGCCGCCGCCGCCGTGCTCGATGTGATCGATGAGGAGAAGCTCAACGACAAGGCGGTCGCGCTCGGCAAGCTGATCAAGGGCCGGCTCGAGGAGATGCAGAAGCGGAACGAGTTCGCCTGCATGGGCGACGTGCGCGGCATCGGCGCCATGGTCGCCGTCGAGCTTGTCAAGGATCGCGTGTCGAAGGCGCCGGACGCAGAGCTGACCAGCCGCGTCGTCGCCAAGTGTCAGGAGAAGGGGCTCCTGATCCTCACCTGCGGGCCCAATGCCAACGTGATCCGCTTCCTGCCGCCGCTGACGGCGGAAACGAAGCTCGCCAAGGAAGGCATGGATATTTTCGAGGCGGCGCTCGGGGAGGCGGCGGAGGTTGCTTGATCAGCAAGCTTGCACTGAAAGGTGGATGCATCCGTCGCGTCAGTGTATTGTTGCGGCTGATGGAAATCTGGGATCGGTGCAGCCATGGCTGACGAGACTGACAACCTGGTGCTGCGGCTCCTACGGGAGTTTCGCGCGGAGCATATGCAGGATCGGCGGTTACTGCTGCAGGTCGTCGATCTCTTGCGCAGAATGGAGCAGCGCCTCGAAACTCGCATTGGAGCAGTCGAGCAAAACCTGGAAGCTCGCATTGGAGCAGTCGAGCATAATCTGGAAGCTCGCATTTCCGCTGTCGATCAGCGCCTGGCGGAGTTGCGAGACGATCTCGAGATCTTACTTAAATCGGAGATCATGGGATCTCAGACGAATTTCGAGATCAAGTTCGACCAACGGCTCCAAGAGATCGAAGACCGATTGAAGGGCTAGTGCATGACTGTAATGGCACACAAGACTGGCGCCGAGGCTGGCAAGCTCGCAGCGTTCCAATGGGACGACCCGTTCCTGCTCGAGGACCAGCTCTCCGACGAGGAGCGCATGGTGCGCGATACGGCCCGCGCCTCGCCCAGGAGAAGCTCGCCCCCCGCATCAAGGAGGGCTTCCGCAACGAGACTTTCGACCGCAAGATCCTGAACGAGATGGGTGAGCTCGGTCTGCTCGGCCCGACCATCCCGGCGAGCTACGGCGGCGCGGAGCTTTCCTATGTGAGCTATGGCCTCGTCACGCGCGAGATCGAGCGGGTCGACTCGGGCTACCGCTCGGCGATGAGCGTGCAGTCCTCGCTCGTGATGTATCCGATCTATGCCTACGGCGACGAGACGCAGCGCAAGAAGTACCTGCCGCGCCTGGCAACCGGCGAGCTCGCGGGCTGCTTCGGATTGACCGAGCCCGACTCCGGCTCCGATCCGGGCTCGATGACGACGCGGGCCGAGAAGACAGCCAAGGGCTATCGCCTGACCGGCAACAAGATGTGGATTTCGAACGCGCCCTTCGCCGATCTGTTCCTCGTCTGGGCCAAGAGCGAAGCACATGGCGGCGAGATCCGCGGCTTCCTGATCGAGAAGGGAGCCAAAGGTCTGTCGGCTCCCAAGATCGAGGGCAAGTACTCGCTTAGAGCTTCAGTCACCGGCGAGATCGTCATGCAGGGCGTCGAGGTGCCAGAGACCGCGCTGCTCCCCAATGTCTCCGGGCTGAAGGGTCCGTTCGGCTGCCTCAACCGCGCACGCTACGGCATCTCCTGGGGCGCCATGGGCGCAGCGGAAGCTTGCTGGCATGCCGCGCGCCAGTACACGCTCGACCGCAAGCAGTTCGGCCGTCCGCTCGCGGCAAACCAGCTGATCCAGAAGAAGCTCGCCGACATGCAGACCGAGATCGCGCTCGGCCTGCAGGCTTCCCTCCGGGTCGGCCGGCTGTTCGACGAAGGCAAGGTCGCGCCCGAGATGATCAGTCTCATCAAGCGCAACAATGCCGGCAAGGCGCTCGATATCGCCCGCATGGCGCGCGACATGCACGGCGGCAATGGCGTTTCCGAGGACTATCAGGTCATCCGCCACATGCTGAACCTGGAAGCCGTCAATACCTACGAGGGCACCCACGACGTGCACGCGCTGATCCTCGGGCGGGCGCAGACGGGGATCCAGGCGTTCTTTTGAGGCCTGCTGCGTTGCCGCTGCAGTGCATCACGGCCCGAGAGTGCTTGCTCTTGCACAACGCTTGGTCGAACGCCGCCACCGTTGGCTTCCCAAGGACAATCCGAACAACGACTGCTCCGTCTTCCCGGACGATCGGAGCCCTGGCCTATCGCCAGGGCGGAGATTGATCCGGGATCCAGCGCAAGAAGCGGCGAAGCCGCGAACATATTGGGCCTTCGGCACTTTTCATGCGGGGTCCCGGCTTCTCGCGCTCCCGCTGGTCGCTTGGCCGGGAAAACGGCTGGGCGGATTGCATACGCTTCAATTCGATTCGTTCATTTTCGTCGTTGTCCTCAGCAGAGCTCGCAAGAGTGGCCTTGCCGGTCTTGCGACAAGACCGCGCGAAAACAGCGGAATCCAAGCAGACATTCGTTGGGTTTCCAACGAATGTCTGCTAAGTATCTCATGCAGTATCGAGGAGGATTGGATGAACCGACAGGTCGTGGTCTTGGGTGTGCTCGCGACGCTTGTCGTCGGTGCCGTGGCGTTGGCCGGATACCAACGCTTCCAGGGCTCGAGCCAGTCGCCATACATCGGATTCCAGACACGGGCCATCAAGGCGCTGACCGACACCGAGGTTGCCGAGCTGCGGGAGGGGCGTGGAATGGGGATGGCGCTCGCCGCGGAGCTGAACGGCTACCCTGGCCCACGGCATGTGCTCGAACTCGCCGACCGAATCGGGCTTGCTCCGTCGCAGCGGGCTACGGTCGAGGACCTGTTCGCGCGGATGCAGCGCGAGGCAATCGCCCAGTCGGAGAAGGTCATCTCGGCCGAAAGGTCGCTCGACGCGCTTTTCGGGAGCGCAACTGCCACGGAAGAAGGGCTTGCCCAGGCGGTCCGGGTCGCGGCGGAGACGCTCGGCACGCTGCGCCTGATTCACTTGCGCTATCATATCGAGGTGCGGCAGCTGATGTCGGCTGGGCAGATCGCAGCCTATCAGAGGCTCCGGGGCTATGGTGATCATGGCTCCGGTCATGGCACTCACGGCGGCCGAGCCGCCGACAAAGCGGCGAGCTGAGCCATGCCGCCGCTTGCCGGCTTCCGCCCGCTCGTCGCGGCTGTAATCTCGGCATCTGCATCCGGATCGACGACGACCCTCACGTCGTGCGTCGCCGCCGCAGGTCCGCCATCATGTCCTCATACGGCCTCGCAACGACCTTTCCGTCCGCGAACTGCTCGATGCGCTGCTTGATCTCGAGCGACCATTCGGCATCGATCTCTTCCTGCAAGCTCGGATCGAGCGCCAGGAGATTGTCGATCAGATCCTGGCGTTCTTCATCCGTCAGCGCGCGGGCCTCGTCCGTCAGCTTCCGAACCAGATCACTCAAGTCCATTCCTCCGATTTGGGTATCTGTCCTCTTGTATTATAGTGATGGGGCGCCTGCATCCGTCACGATTTCACGAGTTCCGCAATGCCCATCACCACCCCACCCCTCGCCGGTCTCCGCGTCCTCGAGCTCGCCCGCATCCTCGCGGGTCCCTGGGCGGGCCAGGTGCTCGCCGACCTCGGAGCCGCCGTGATCAAGGTCGAGCGGCCCGGGGCGGGCGACGACACGCGTGTGTGGGGCCCGCCCTTCGTCGAGGGCGTGGACGGCGAGCGGCTGGACGCTGCCTACTATCACTCCTGCAACCGCGGCAAGCGATCGATCGCGGTCGACTTCGAGAAGCCCGAGGGCCAGGAGATCGTGCGCCGGCTCGCGGCCCGCTCCGACGTGCTGATCGAGAATTTCAAGGTCGGCGGCCTTGCGAAGTATGGCCTCGACTATGCGAGCCTCGCCCAGGTCAATCCCCGCCTCGTCTACTGCTCGATTACAGGCTTTGGCCAGACGGGACCCTATGCCCCGCTCGCCGGCTATGACTTCATCGCGCAAGGCATGGGCGGCATCATGGACCTGACCGGGGCGGCCGACGGCGAGCCCATGAAGATCGGCGTCGCCTTTGCCGACATCTTCACCGGGCTCTACTCGGTGATCGGCATCCAGGCCGCGCTCGCCGCGCGCGAGCGCACAGGCCGCGGCCAGCACCTCGACATGGCACTCCTCGACTCGATCATCGGCGTGCTCGCCAACCAGTCGGAGAACTTCCTCGTCTCCGGCAAGGCGCCCAAGCGCATGGGCAACGCCCACCCCAATCTGGTACCCTATCAGGTGTTCCCCACGTCTGACAGCTACGCCATCATCGGCACCGGCAGCGATCGGCAGTGGGCCGAGGTCTGCCGCATCCTGGAGGTGCCGGAGCTCGCGAAGGATCCGCGCTTCCTGACCAATTCCGACCGGGTCAAGCATCGCGACGAGCTGATTCCGCTGCTGGTCGCCCGTACCCGGCTGCGGACGAAGGCAGAGCTGCTCGATGCGCTCGGCAAGGCCCATGTGCCGGCGGGTCCGATCAACGAGCTGAGCGAGGTGTTCGTCGATCCGCAAGTGCTCGCACGCCAGATGCGGATCGATCTGCCGGCGAAGGGAGCCGCAGCGGGAACCGTGCCCGGCGTTCGCTCGCCGATCCTGATGTCGGACACGCCGCTCGTGCACGAGCATGCCGCCCCGCGCCTCGCCGAGCACACGGCCGAGGTGCTCGCCGCGATCGGCTATGGCGAGGCGGAGATGGCGGGACTGGTGGAGCGGGGCGTGATCGAGTTTGGCTAAGCAGACATTCGTTGGCTACCCAACGAATGTCTGCTTAGAGTCTTTGATGATGCAGAGTTTTCACGGAAAACCGCGTTGGCACTTTTCCGAAACTCTGCATAGCCTGGGCTGAGCCCGCCAGCGGCGGGAGTAGCCCAGCACAACGCGACGGCGATCCATGCTGGGCTTCGGCCGACAAATGGTCGGTCTCAGCCCAGCCTACGCGTTCGACACTGCGACGAGCTTTGCGAGCGTCGCCTTGGTGCGGCCCTCGTCGAGGGCTTTGCCGGCAAGCTCGGCGCCTTCGGGGAGCGTTTTCACCTTGCCGGCGATCAGCAGCGCGGCGGCGGCATTCAGCATCACCGCGTGACGGAAGGCGAGCACGTCCTTGCCTTGTCCGCCTTCGACGATCATGCGCAGCTTGCGCGTGTTCTCCTCGGGCGACCCGCCCAGGATCTGGCCGAAGGGATGCTCGGGCAGGCCCGCATCGCCGGGGCTGACCTGGGTCTCGCTGACGCGGCCGCCTTCGAGCGCCGCCACATAGGTCGGGCCCGCGATCGAGATCTCGTCGGTGCCGTCCATGCCGTGCACGATCCAGGCTTTCTCGCTGCCGAGCGCCCTGAGCGTCTCCGCCATCGGCCGGGTCAGCGCGCGCGAGAACACGCCGGTCAGCTGGCGTTTGACGCCTGCGGGGTTGGTGAGAGGTCCCAGGATGTTGAAGATCGTCCTGACGCCGAGCTCGATGCGCGCCGGCATCACGTGGCGCATGGCGGCATGGTGGTTGGGCGCATGCATATAACCGATGCCGGCCTCGCGGATGCAGCGCTCGATCGTCTCCGGGCTCGCGTTGATGTTGACACCGAGCGTGGCGAGCACGTCGGCAGCGCCAGATTTCGACGATTGCGCTTTGTTGCCGTGCTTGGCGACCGGCACGCCCAGGCTCGCGACCACGAGTGCGGTCGCCGTCGAGATATTGAGCGTGCCGCGGCCGTCGCCGCCGGTGCCGACGATGTCCATGGCTCCAACAGGCGCCGCGACACGCTTCACCTTCGCCCGCATGATGGTGGCCGCCCCGGTGATCTCCTCGATCGACTCGCCACGCAGCCGCAGGATCATCAGGAAGCCGCCGATCTGGGCGGGCGTCGCCTTGCCGGACATGATGATGTCGAAGGCCTGCTCGGCTTCTGCTTGCGGCAGCGCCGATTCGAGCGCGCGCGAGACGAATGGCTTCAGGGCTGACGGGTCGGGCGCTTCGGTGCTCATGATGGTTGTCCAGTCGAGGTTTCAGGTGGCGCGCTTCTTGCCCTTTGCCGCGCCGCGATTGCCAGCGAGGCCGGCCAGGCCCAGGAAATTCGCGACGATCGCGTGGCCCTGCTCGGACGCGATGCTCTCGGGATGGAACTGCACGCCGTGGACGGGATGGCTGGTGTGCCGCAGCCCCATGATGAGGCCGTCGTCGGTCTCGGCCGTGATCTCCAGGCAATCGGGCAGGTTTTTCCGTTCCACGATCAGCGAGTGATAGCGCGTCGCGGTGAACGCCTTCGGGCAGCCATCGAAGATGCCCTTGCCCGAGTTCCTGATCGTCGACACCTTGCCGTGCATGAGACCCGGCGCACGCATGACCTTGCCGCCATAGGCCTGGCCCATCGCCTGGTGGCCGAGACAGACGCCGAGGATCGGCACGCTCGCGCCGGCTTGCCGGATGAGGTCGAGGCAGATGCCGGCCTCGTTCGGCGTGCACGGTCCCGGTGACAGCACGATCGCGTCGGGCTTCTCGGCCAGCACTTCATCCACAGTCCGCTCGTCGTTGCGATAGACCCGGCAGCGCGCGCCGAGATCTCCCAGCAGATGGACGAGGTTCCAGGTGAAGCTGTCATAGTTGTCGATCAGGGTCAGCATGGTGTGGCTTTCTAGCAGTCGTCGGTCAGAGGTCAAGCCAGCCGTGACGGCTTGACGAAGAGGCGAAGCCCGCCGCGAGCCGCCTGCACGTCCTTCCAGCTGTTCTCGGTGAAGCCGATCACGACCAAGCCCCCGGTCGGCAGCTTGCGGGCGAGCTCGGCGATGTCCTCGCGACGGCCGGCGGCGACGAGGTCGAGTGCGAGCGCATGCAGGCCCGGATTGTGGCCGACGATCATGACATTGCGCGTGCCCTTGGCGACCTCGCGAATGCGGGCGAGCAGCCGGGCCGCGCTGGCGAGATAGAGCCCATCCTCCTGCAGCAGCTTCGGCGCGCTCGCCAGCTCGGCCCGCACCAACCCGAGCGTTTCGACCGTGCGCCTCGCCGTCGAGCACAGCACCAGCTCCGGCTCGATGCCGTGCACCCGCATGTAGGACCCGATCAAACGTGCCGTCCGCTCGCCGCGCGGCGACAGCGGCCGGTCGAAATCGGAGAGCTTGTCGTCGTCCCAGCTCGATTTGGCATGGCGCAGCAATGTGAGTGTGAGCATGGGCGTCTCCTTGCGCCCACCTTAGGGGGCAGGGCCCGCGCGGGCAATCATTCCGGCAGCTGAGGCTTGCGGCTCGATTCCATCGGCAGGTGCCGGTCCCTGAGCCGATAGAGCGCGATCGCGGCGGCAACCGCCAGATTGAGCGATTGCGTCCGGCCCGCCATCGGGATCGCGACGCGGCGGGTGCAGGCGGCGGCGATCTCCCCGCTCATGCCGGGGCCTTCGCGCCCCATCACCAGCAGCACCGGCTTGCGCAAGGCAGCCGTCCGCAGATCCTCCGGCGCGCCGACCGCGGTGCCGGCCACGTCGCCCGGCCAGGCGCGGGCCAATGCGGCGAAGGCATCGCGATCGATTGCCGCGACCGGGACGGCGAAGATCGAGCCCATGGTTGCATGAACGCAGTCGCGCGCATGGGGATCGCAGCAAGGTCCGACCAGCAGCACCCCGCTCGCGCCAACGGCATCGACCGTGCGGATGATGCTGCCGAGATTGCCGGGGTCGCGCACCTGTTCCAGGGCAATCCAGGTGTCGTCCTCGCGCAATTGGCCGACGTCGGGCGCCCCCGCCCAGCGTTGCCGGAACACGCCGATCAAGGCTTGCGGGTTCTCGCGCTGGGCGAGTTTTTCGAGCACGGCAGTCGAGACTTCGAGGATGCGGGCGCCGGCCGCCTCGGCCCACCTGGCGATGCCGATGTCGGCCGGGTCGTGCAGGTCGGCTCCGGCGACGAGGATATCGGGGACCTGGCCCACCGCCCGGGCCATGCCGAGAAAGCCCGCCCCCTCCGCCACGAACAGCCCGGTCTCGCGTCGGGCCTTTCGCGTGTCGAGCGAGCGGATGAGCTTCACCGTGTCGTTCTGCAGGCTGGTGATGGGAGGGGATCGCGCGGGCATGAGTTGAATGTCTCAGCTGCCTGGTATCATCTCGCGCGACCGTACCAGTCCGCGAGCCTCGAGGCATAGGCATACTCGTCCGGATAGCCGCTGCGGCGCAACGCCTCCTCGGCCGAGGCACGATTGCCGGTGAGCCAGAAGGCCTGGCCGAGCGCATAATTGAACTCGGCTGCCCCCAGGCTCGGCACGCATTCCGTCTCGCTCAGCAGTGCGAGCACACGCCGGCACTCCTGCAGGGCCCGCGACGGCATGCCCGCGGCGATCGCGTACATGGCGAGGTCGACGGATGGGATCGGATGGGCCGGGAAGTCCTCGACCAGCCGGTCGAGCGTCCTGATCGCTGCTCGGGGATCGCCGGCATCGAACTCGAGGCGCGCCGCAAGGTGGCGGACCGGAAACAGCTCGAGCGCGCTGCTGCCGGCGGCCGCCTGTTGGTACTCGTCGAGCATTCTCCTCGCCATCATCGCACGCTCGGGACTTGCAACGCCTCCGTCATGCCCCGCGATGGCGGACGCGAGATCGACCACCAGCTCGGCCGGCAACTCGCTGCTGTCGGGTATGCGCTCCCAGGCCTGCAAGGCATCATCGATCGCGCCCGCATGCGCAAAGGCGAGCGCAAGCACGCAACTGTGGCGCGAGAGGCTGCCCGGCTCGTGCGCGAGCATGCCGGCCTCGACCGATCGCGCCCGCCGCTCGATCTCGGCGCGCGGCAAACCACGGCGGCAGAGAACGCTCGCGCGGACGATGTTGTGGAAAGAGGCCGGGTCGGGCGCATCCAGCATGGCGTCCGCCGTCATGAAATTCCGCAGCGCAGCCTCCGGCTCGCCGAGCCCGAGCTGGGCATTGGCGAGGCCTACATAGGCGTTGGCATCGGCGCGCGGACCCACCTCCCGCAGCACCCGGGCGAAGTGGTCCCGCGCGTCGGCGTGCCGGGCGCTGTCGGTCTTGGCCCGCTCGAGCAGGAAGATGCCGGCGACGATGCGCTGGTAATAGGGGACGACGCCCGGGAAATAGTCCTCGACCTGGAGCTCGATGCCGACGAGTCGCCGTTCCGCCCGCTCGATGTCGCCCGCTTCGTAGGCGCGGGCAGCGAGGTCGCAGGCGCGGACGAGATCGTGAAAGCGCGCGACATGATGAGCGTCCTGCCGGTCGAGCTGGCCGCTCACCTCCTCCATCACGCGCCGGCGCAGGGGAAACCGCGGTCCCTCCTGGCGCTCGGGCGAGAAGGGAACGCCGAGATGGGTCGTCAGAGCCTCGACGATGCTTTCGACCGTTTCGAGCGGGTTGGCATCGAGCACGAAGCCGCGAAGTGCTGCGAGCCCCGAGAAGGGCGCGGGCCAGCTCGTGCCCGGGAGATCGGGGCCGATCAGTGGGACGATCACGAGCCGTCCTTGCCGGGAAAGGGCGTGCTCGACCTCGGTCGCGACGTGGTACGAGGCGAGCGAAGCCCGTGTCACCAGTGCGAGAAACACCCGGCAGTCGTCGATCTTCTGCTTGCACGCCGCCGCGATCGGCTGGCCGAGCGGTATTTCCCCGCCTGGGCTTTCGTAGATCCAGGGGTCGAGCGGCTGGTCGGCGAGGCGCGCGAGCAGCCGGCGAACGAAATTCCGCCCCGTGAGATCGCCGCCGACCGAGAAGCTGACGAACACGCCGGGTGCAGCCCGGCCAGGCTCATCCGTACCGATGGTCGCCGCTCCCCCGCTCACTGGAGGGCGGAATACTGGATGGTCGGCGTCTCCACCGCCGGCACCACCGGCACGCCGCCGAGCGACTGAACGAACAGGTCGTAGCCCGCCGGGTCGCGCTCCTTGAAATGGCGGAAGAGAGCCGCGGTGTGCATCACCGTCGTCAAGGTCTGGTAGACGATCGGGTTGATGCCGCCTAGCTCGTAGATCTTGTTGCTCAAGGCATCGCTCAATTCGGGCATCGGCAGGACATCGAGCGTCGACTCGAATTGGCTGCGCAATGTTTCGATCTGCTGTTTCTTGCTCGAGAGTGTCGAGTCATACTCACCGATGCGGGCGTTGGCAGCGAGCTTTTCCTCATCCGTCATCGTCGGCCAGCCAATCTCCACGCTGCTGGCGTAGGTCTGGGCCTCGCTGGCAATGCCATTGTACTGCTCGACGAGGGGAGCCTCCAGAGCCCCGAGCTGCTCGAGGTTCTGCTTCAACTCTGGCTTCGATTGCCAGCAGTACCAATAGGGAATGCCGGTGAAGGCGAGGCGACCGTCCTGGACCGAGAACGTTACCCGCTGGCCGATGTCGCCGACCACATAGGACTGATACTTCTGACCTTCGCTCGCCCGCTGATCCTGCCACTGCGCGAGCTCCGCGAAGCGCTGGCGGTTCTGATCGACATCGTGCCCGATCTCGCCGTCGCCCAGGATCAGGATGCCGCTGCTATCGGCGAAGAGATCGGTCGAGTTCTCCTGAATGATCAGGATGTCGGCCTGCAACAGCCGGAGGCCGACGAGGGTGTTGTCCAGTTGGTCATGGTAGTTGATGATGCGGTTCTTGGCGTCGAGCAGCTGCTTTTCGGCGGTTTTGTCCTCGAGTTGGCCGAACAGGGTCATGGCCGAGCCGTTCACGTCGGCGGCAAAGCGGGCGATCGGCACGAGCTGCCAGTCGAAAATGCCGGCGGCGACGGTCTGGGCGTTGCCGTCGAATCCCTGCACCGTGACGAGGAGGCGCTGGCCGTCGGGCCGCGAGCCATCGTAGCCGAGTGCCGTCACCGCGCCGCCGTCGGCGCTCTCGGCAACAGCACTGAAGGCGACACCGCCAACTCCCCGGAAGAAAGCATGCGCAACCGAGACCGGCACACGCAAGGCCGGGGCCGCAGACCTTGCATAGGTCACGCCGCCGAGTGAGTAGGCGGAATAGCTCTGCGCCGCCGCCCAGCTGGCGGCGACAATAAAGAGCAAGAAGCAGGCTGCCGCAGTGCGAAAACGGTTCTGCCACATGGAACTCTCCTTTCCATGCGGGTAGACAAAGCCCCCCGCACGGCCCGAATCGGTGCAGGCAAATCCCGATCCGCAGTCCGCAATGGGAAACTCGGACTACAAATCGTATGGATATGGTGAATTATGGCATACGGCGCCAGATCAATCCAGCCGGATTCCTCGGCCGCATGCACGAAGTGCGGCAGGAACGGGCCCTCTGGCGGGGTCACTCGATCGCCGCGCGGCTACTGCGAGCCCGCGTACCGCATCCGCTCGACCAGCGCGAGAAACTGCTCACGCCCGACGTAGCCCGAGACGCGGGCGCGCTCTCGACCGTCCTCGATCAGCACGATCGTCGGCAGCGTGTCGAGCCGGTGGGCGAGCGCAAAGCCCCCGGTGCCGAGTGCGTCCACGTCCACGACCGTGATGGCGAGCGCCTGCTTGCGCGCGCCACCCCAAAAGGCCGGCAGCACCTCGCCGCGGAAG
>JANNSW010000121.1:0-3134 GCA_031403055.1 Hyphomicrobiaceae bacterium
CGCCCGGTAGCGGCCGCTTCGCCGGCCACGCTGCGGCCGATTTCGGCAATCCGGGCCTGCGCTGTGCCCTCGTCCCTCGCCGCTGCCATGCTTGCCATCCGTCATTTGATATTTGATACGATCCTAGTTCAATGCTAGGGAGGAGGCAACGAAAAGCATCTCGCGGAGGACGCAATGACCACAGTCATCGAGGTCGCGCGCACGGCGCACAAGGTCATTACCGACTGCATGGGCGTGAAGCCGGGCGAGAGCGTTCTGATCGTCGTCGATGATCGCACCAGCCCGTCGATCTGGCAGGCGCTCGCGGCACAGACCTACGCTGTCGGGGGCGATCCGGTCATCGCCATGATGGTGCCGCGTGCGAGAAGCGGCACCGAGCCGCCCGCGCCGATCGCTGCCGCCATGACCAAGGCGAATGTGGTGATCGCGGCGGCGAGCCGGTCGATGTACCACATCGAAGCGAAGAACCAGGCCAAGCTCGCGGGCGCCCGCGGCGTCTTCAACGCGCCATGCAACGAGGATGGCTGGATCAACGGTGCGATGACGGCGGATTTCGTGGCGATCCGCCAACAGGCCGAGCGCCTTCGGGACCGGCTCGCCAAGGGCAGGATCGTACACCTGACCTCGCCTGCGGGCACGGATGTGAAGGTCGTAGTCGAAGGCAGGAAGCCCGTCGGCTGGCTGACCGGCATCTGTCGCAACCCGGGAGAGACCTCGGCGTTCCCGGGTGGCGAGGTCTCCTTCCCCCCACTCGAAGGTCACAGCGAGGGAACAATCGTCTTCGAGCACATCATGACTGACCTCGGCCGGCTTGCGAGGCCCATCATGCTCACTGTCAAAGCAGGTCTCGTCACGGCGATCGATGGCGGCACGGAGGCGCGCGCGCTCGAAGCCTATATCGAGGGGATCGCGAATGCCCGCAACATCGCCGAGCTCGGCATCGGACTCAATCCGAAATCGCGCCTGTCCGGCGAGATCACCGAGGTGAAGAAGAAGCTCGGCACCGCCCACATGGCGCTCGGAGATTCGGCTGCCGGCTATGGCGGCGTGGTGGTCTCGGAGATTCATCTCGACGGCATGATCATGGACGCGCGCATCAAGCTCGACGGTGAGGTGATCGTCGCGGACGGCAAGGTGCTGGTGTGAGGACCCGATCGAGATCCGCTGACATCACCGAGCGCCTGCGCCGTCTCGAAGGTGGGGGCTTGCGGACATTCGCCGACCCCGAGCCGTTCGTCTGGGACCGGGCGGAGGGCGCCCATATCTGGGACGCCGACGGCAAGCGCCATCTCGACCTCTATGGCGGCTTCGCCGTTGCCGCGACCGGCTACTCGCATCCCAAGGTGGTGGCGGCGATCCGTGAGCAGGCGGGACTGCTCATGCACTGCCCCTCCGCCTCTCCCAGCCGCGTGCGCGCCGAGTTCCTGGAGGCGCTCGAGTCGATCGCGCCCAAAGGCCTTAGGCGCTTTCTCCCGGCAATCACCGGGGCCATGGCCAACGAGATGGCGGTGCTGATCGCCAAGTCGCGCAAGCCCGGAGCCGAGATCGTCACCTTCACCGGCGGCTATTTCGGCCGCTCGGTCGGCACTGTCGGGCTTGCCGGCAAGGTACGCTACCGTGAGGCGCTCGGTCTGCCTGCCGCCGCCCACTTCGTGCCCTTCCCCTATCCCCTCCATCTCGGGCCGACCGCGACTGATCAGACCATGGCGGCGCTCGACCGGCTGGCGGGCCCCGCCGGAGGTATCGGCAGGATCGCCGCCGTGATCCTGGAGCCCATTCAAGGCAATGGCGGCACCGTCATTCCGCCGCCGGATTTCCTGCCGCGGCTGCGTGCCTTCTGCGACCGCCACGACGCGCTGATGATCGTCGACGAGATCCAGTCAGGCTGCGGGCGAACCGGCCGGATGTGGGCCTTCGAGCATTCGGGCATCACGCCCGATCTCGTCACCGTCGGCAAAGGCATCGGCGGCGGTGTCGCAGTCGCAGCCGTGATGGGCACGGCGGAGAGCATGACCTGGAAGCCCGACAGCACTACCTCGACCTTCCTGACCAACAATCTGAACCTCGCAGCCGCTGTCGCTGCCATCGGAGTGATACGCGGCGAGAGGCTGACCGAGCGTGCGGCGCGCCTCGAGCAACCCTGCCTTCAGCGGCTGCGCAATGCGCTCCACAACCGGCCCGGCGTCGCCGAGATCCGCGGCCAGGGGCTCTGGTTCGGCATCGAGCTGATGACGGCTGCGGGCAAGCCGGATGGTGCTCGTGCCGGCCGGGCGGTCTCCGAGCTGCGCCAGCGCGGTTTCGTCGTCGGGCGCGGCGGCTATGAGGACAATGTGGTGAAGCTCTCCCCGCCGCTGGTCATCGACGAGGGGGAGCTGATGGCCGGGTTGGATGTGGTGTGTGAGGTCGTGGGTGAAGCCCAGCAGGATTGATGGAAGGTCAGCATGATCGAGGTTCGCAACTACGTCGCCGGCAAGTGGGTCGATCCTGGCGGCGAACGCTTCGAGAGCTACAACCCTTTCACGGGCGAGGTGCTGTCGAGCGCACCACAGAGTGACGCCAAGGCGGTCGATGCCGCCGTCTCGGCCGCGCGGCGCGCGTTCGACGAGGGCGAGTGGCGCTGGCTGAAGGGCTCGCAGCGGGCAGCCGCTCTCCTCACCTTCGCCGACAAGCTCGAGGCGCGGGCGAAACCCATTTCCGAGTTGATCGCGCGCGAGATGGGCAAGCCCGTCACCGTCAACATGACCCGCGAGGTCGAGAGCGCCGTCGACAAGCTGCGCTACTATGCAGGCGCTGCTCGGATGATCGATGGCCGCGTCACGGGCGGAACGCTGCCGGAAGTCTGGGACATGGAGCTGCCGGAGGCGATCGGCGTCTGCGCCCTCATCATTCCCTGGAACGATCCCGTCGACCTCGCCGTGCGCAAGATGGGTGCGGCGCTGGCGGCGGGCTGCACCATGGTCGTGAAGTCCTCGGAGGTGACGCCCGCCTCGACCGAAGCGCTGATCGCCTGTGCGTACGATTGCGGGGTTTTTCCCCCTGGCGTCATCAACTATGTCAACGGCGCCGGCACGCCGACCGGGGAGGCGCTCGTCACGCACAAAGGCGTCGACAAGATCGGCTTCACCGGCTCGACC
>JANNSW010000122.1:0-9634 GCA_031403055.1 Hyphomicrobiaceae bacterium
ATCTGTCCCGGATCAGCCTTCGGCCCGCCGTGCGCATCCCATTTCCGCGTCCACTGGGAAGCGATCGCCTCGACCTCGCTCTCACCTTCGCTTGCGTCATAGGGCCGGTCGTCACGGCGCATGATCGAGGGCCTCCCGCGAATCCGTGGCATCGAGCGCAGCGAGCAAGCGTCGCACCCGCGCCTGCCAGCTGTAGCCCTGCACGTGGACCCTTCCCGCCGAGCCCAATCGCTCCCGCAGCGTCTCGCTTGCTGCCAGGCGCCCGATCGCATCGGAAAGACTTGCGGCATTGTCGGGCTGGCAAAGCATCGCCGTGCGTTCTTCGCTCACGACCTCCTTCAATGCAGGCAGATCGGTGCAGATGACGGGGCGCCCGGAGGCCATGTACTCGAAGAGCTTCAACGGCGACATCCAGTCGGCCGTCGGGCAGCGCGAGCCATAGGGCATCAGCAGCACGTCGCAGGCCCACAGATGTCGCGGGACCTCGGCGTTCGGTACGAAGCCCGTGAATCGGATGTTCCCAAGGTTGAGCGCCGCGGCCTCGGACATGCGCCGAGCGATATCGACGTCATGTCCACCTACGATGAGGAAAAGGATATGTGGGAGCCTCGCGGCCGCCTGCAGGATCTCCTCGATGCCGCGGTGGTCGTAGAGGTGCCCCACATAGCCAGCAACCAGCCGATCGGTCGGCAGGCCGAGCGATTGCGCTGCCTCCACGCGGGAGAGAGGCCTCGCGAACTGACTGGCATCAAAGCCGTCGGCGAGTACGATGATGCGGCGCTCCGGCAACCCTGCCTCGATATAGAGCTGGCGCAACCTTTCAGAGATGGTGACGAGTGCGCGCACCGCGCCCGAGCGGACTTGCGCGTAGAGGCGCTGCTTGTCCGGATTGCCGTCCGGGGGACCATGTGTCTCGACGATGATCGGAGGCCCGCCGGCCGGCATGTAGGAGGGCAAGAGATAGCTGCGAGTATAGACGAGGTCGGGCTTGCGGCGCGCGACGAACTGGGCTGCCAGGCGGAAGTAAAGGGCCCTGAGCGCGGGAAGGCGCAAGCGCGGGGAGTCATGCAGGGGGTAGGTCTTGATCCTAAACTCGTTCCCGAGGCCGTAGAAGCGGCGGATTTCCGCGGGATCGAGTTGCAGGTGCTTTCGGAGCGTCGTCGAGGTGATGAATGCAAACTCGTCGGCGACGGAAGCCCAGGCATCCGCGTTCTTCATGATCTGGATCGAATGCGCCATCCGGCTCGGGATGTCGGTCTGGGCCACATAGACGGCGCGCATTAACTCATACTTTGCGGTTAAAAAGACCTGGCATTCGGCTGGCTGCACCGCACTGCTGTAAGGACGGCGACATCCCGAGTGCTTGCTTTAGCAAGCGCCGCACGAGTTTGTAGTTCCGCTCGAACAGGAAGTAGAGCACGATTGCGACGATATTCGTGAGGATAAGTGCGACGCAGAACGACAGCACACCATCACCGAGCCCGTGCTTCAGGTACACCATCACCGGATAGTGGGTCAGGTACAGCGTGTACGAATAGGCCGCTCCAAAAGCGATGAGCCTGCTCAGGCGCTGAGGCCACACGAACTCCTTGCATAGGAAGAGGCTGCATCCCGCAAGCACGCCGATTAGGAGCTTCGTCAGCTCGCCAGTGAATCGGAAGCCGAACACCATACCCTCGACGATGAGCAGCAGGCTTGCCGCAGCGAGTGCAGCCCGCAGCGCCCACGTCCGGCTGAGGCGGAGGCTGCCCGAGAGGTAGAGGTAGGCAAAGGCCGCGCCCATGATCCAGGTGACGAAGTGATCGTTGTAGGCAAGGACCGCGACGGGCACCCCCACCACGAGCATCCAGACCGATGGGCCGCGAGTAACAGCAAAGAAGAAGAGGCCGAAGGCCATATAGAACCACCACTCTAGATTGATCGACCACAGGGGCCTTATCGAGCCGAGCCGCTCGACCACCTCAGGCGGCGCCCACGCACCGAGCCCGATCTGATGCAGTACGGTGTGGAAGTAATATTGAAACTTGGCGTTATCGTCGATGAGCACGAGGCTGTAGAGTAGATTTCGCCATTCCGAATTCGGGTAGTCGGGCACGAAAATGCGATCCGACATGTACACGATGCACAATATGGGAATCAACGGAACGAAGATGCGCGTCGCCCGATCGATAACATAATGTACAAAGCCATAATCAACCTGCTCGAAATTGCGCAAGAGATCGTAGCAAATGAGCAAACCAGAAATGAAGAAGAACAGCGAGACGGCCGCCGTTTGAATCACGATCGTCCCGCCGATGAAAGGCTCGGCGAGAAATCCTTTCGACACATGACCGAGCATCACCGCCTCGGCAGCTAGGAATCGAACGCAATTGAGATAGTGCGACTCGCCCGTACTCAGTGGACGCACGGTCACCGGGATGCGCTCTGCGCTGACCTTGGCCGCCTCAGTCACCGTCCGCGGCCCGTTCAAGTGTCCCTCTTTGAAGGTGCTTGCGCCAGCAGGCCGGGTCCGCCGGCCGCTATGATCAAGCGGGCGAGCGCAAGGTCAAAGGGATCGTCGATGTCGAGCGAGCGCTCGCGCGGCATGACGTGGCCGAAGGTGCGGCCCGCATAGAGGTCTTGGCTGGACCGCAAGAGCCCTGGCCTCAGCACGAGCACCGCAGGCCCGTTTCGTGCGTAGAGCCGCGGCTTTTCCTGCCGACGAAGGATCTCCTTTCCGAGATCGAACGGTGAGAGGCGACCGTCCTCGAGCCGCATGATCGAGGTTGGAGCATGGCTGTGGGGAAGCTCCGTCACGCTCACGACAGCATCGGCTGCACGGCTCTCGAACATCGCCAGTGCTTCGGTGATGTCGCCGGGCGTTCGGAATGGAGAAGTGGGCTGAAGATAGACGAGGGCGCACACGACTCGTCCTGTCTCGCGCTCGATCGCATCGAGCGCGTGGAGCATGACGCTGGCGGCAACAGCTTCATCGCTCGCAAGCTCGGCCGGCCGCTCGATCAATCGCGCGCCGCAGAGCCGAGCGACCTCGAGGATCTCATCGTCGTCGGACGAGACATAGACAGCATCGAGTCGGCTCGCGAGCGCGGCCTCTATCGAATGTGCGATCAAGGGCCTGCCCCCGAGGTCGGCAAGGTTCTTGCGCGGAATCCCTTTCGAGCCCCCGCGGGCCGGGATCAGGCCTACGCGCATCGGGCGGCCTGCTTTGCCCTTTCGAGCATGGCACCCGCAACCCGTGCCCTTGCCCCCCCGTCGAGCGGATCCAGATGCAGCGCCCTCAGCGCCGCCATCTGCCGACAGAGGTGAAACGGCTCCGCGATCAGCCGCTCGATCCAGCCCTGCAACTCGGTGATCGTCGTGGCGACCGGAATGGCACCCGTGCCGACCGCCGAGGACAAGTGCTCCATGGAGCGCCAATCGAGCGGGTTACCCACGCCCACATAGATTGCCGGCCGGCCAAGTGCTGTCGCATCGAGCCCAATCGATCCGAAGGAGCTGATGACGATAGCGGAGAGCCGGATTTGATCGCGCAGCAACCGCAGATCGTCGAGCCCCTCCGTGACGATCGAGACTTTGGCACTGCCCGCCACGACGTCGCGCAAGCTGCCTGCATCGCGCGTTTTCGGGTGGGGGCGCAGCAACAGATGCATCGGCCTCGATGTCTGCGACGCCATCCACGCGACTAGCTCACGGGCGACCAGTGGCTCATGCCCCCCCAGGCGCGGCGAGTAGAGCCCAAAGAGGATGACGCGTGCGTCTGGCGCAATTTCGTAGGCTTTCCGCAGACGAGCATCGGCTCCCGGCGACGCCGGCTCGGCATAGCAGTCCATCTGCGGCCAACCTGTCACCATGATCGCCTCGCCAGCGATCCCGTGTCGCTCGACGAGTGCGTCCGCCATGTAGCGGCTCTGCACGAGGTAGCCTGCAAGACCCGGCGGTACCGGCCCCTTCGTCGTTGGTTGGTCCCAACTACCGATGTTGCCGACGACAGGTATGCCGAGCTGCCCGGCGGCGAGGATGGGCTGGCGCGCGAGCGGCGACTGAACCTGGTCGAGGAATATGGAAGCCGGAGCGAGCGAGCGAAGCAAATCGCGGAAATGACTTCGACGCCAGGGAGATGCCCACCAGTAGAGCCGCGTCAGGATATCGAGCATGGTGCGGCTCGAGGGAAAGGGCCGGCCCAGGGAGGGCTCGACAAAATTCCCGGCTAAGAACTCCCTCGCTCGGCGCTCCCTAGACAAAAGTGTCTTGGACCGGTGCCCGGCAAAGCCGCTCTGCTCGTTGAACCGGTAGGCTAGGCCCGGATAGCCAAGTCGAGGTACAAGGCGATGGAGGAGTGCAGGTGCCCAGGCTTCGGTCCCGAGCTGGCGATAGGAAATGCCATCCGAGCGGGTGAGAAGTGCCTCGTCAGCCGACTTCGGCACGACGCACACGACATCCGAACGCAGTGCGACCTCGGCCGCCGTTCCTGAGACGATGAAGTTTCGCAGGGACATGTAGGAGGGAAGGATTGCGACGCATGGCTTTGCGGGCCGGGCGGAGGATGGGACCTGCGTCGATGCGCGGATCTGCGCTGACGTCATTCTGCCCATTCGAACTGAAGGCTGTGGCCTTGCCATGCCTCCCGGACATAGGCGACGTCGGCAGCGGTCAGTAGTTCATCGATCCGCTCGGCGCCGCCCGACCGAAACTTGCGTCCCTTGGGATCGTCGCCCGATGACGTGATCCATCCGGGCAATCCTGGCGTCCCCTCGGCGAAGCGTTGAAGACGCTCGAGGCTGGCGCCCGCGACTATAAGATCGACTGTTGCCTGGTCGGCCGGTATCTCGAACCGCCCAAGCACTTTGGCGAGCACTCCGCTCGTGTCCCTTCGCATCTCCTCGTAGCTGATGATGAGCCCCCCTGCCGCCTCGACAATCGGGCGGTAGTGCGCCACGTACTCGGCATAGCGTTTTGCACCGAAGTGCGGGTCGCGGATGAACGTAGCGAGCGTCCCATCGTACCGCCGCATGCGATGACGCTCATGGAAGAAGAACGAGATCATGACGCGAATGGGATCACGATAGAGGAGTGTCAAACTCTTGAACGGGCGGGACCGGTCAGCTGAGAAATTGATCGCGCCCTCGGCAAGTGGTCGCGAGAAGTCGATGCCATGCTGGTAGACGACGCGTGGCAAGCCATGCTCCGGGTACCAAGCCTGCCATAGTACACTCTCGAGCGGTAGCCCATAGGCCCTTGCTTCCGCCGAGCAGATCATGAAGCGCAGCCAGGTGCGCCCGCATTTCGGATACTCGAGCACGAGATGCTGCGGTATCCCCCCCATCACGCGCGCCGCGAGCGCCTTGCGTGTTTTGTGGGACGGCATCGAGAACAGGCGTTTGCCGATCGACCGGCGTAGGTGGTGCGAGACTGCCCAGTGTGGAGGTAGCCGCCAAAGCGGATGTGCAAAGGAAAACGCAGTATCGAATGCCTGCTGTCGGGTAGCCAGCAACGAGGAGCGCAATCGCGCCGGGATCATCGCCTTGATCGAACCCGCACCCAACTCAGAACGTCATGCGCTTCTGCAGCCTGATCGGCCGGCCGGCAAGCGTTTCGGCGATCCGCTCGCCCGCACGTCCATCGCCATAGATCGGCTCGCAGGGCTGGCGGCCCCGGACCATGGCGGTCTGCAGGCCCGCCATGATCGACTGCGGGTCATTTGCGACGTCGACGACATTGCTGCCGCGCTGGCGGCCGTCCTGGCGCGAGCCGATGTTGACGGCGGGCGTGCCGATGAAAGCTCCCTCGCGGATGCCGCTGCTCGAGTTGCCGATGAGACATGCGGTCTTGCGCATCAACCAAACATAGTGGTCGATGCGAAGGTTCTTGAAGAAGTGCATGGCGAGGTTGCGGTTGCGCTCGCGATATTTCCGGATGCCGCGCGACACGTCCTCCGAGCCCGCATCCGCGTTGGGCCAC
The DNA here is from genome assembly GCA_031403055.1 of Hyphomicrobiaceae bacterium. Classification (GTDB taxonomy): domain Bacteria; phylum Pseudomonadota; class Alphaproteobacteria; order Rhizobiales; family Hyphomicrobiaceae; genus JANNSW01. Next base: position 5,959 of record JANNSW010000122.1, read on the forward strand.
AGCACGATCGCCGGAAGCCCGAGCTCCTGTGCGGCATCAAGCGTCGCGGTAATCTGGGCTTCCCCGCTGCCAAACTCGTAGGTTACGGGGTGCTGACTGACCAGCACGAAGGGCTTGTCGATGTCCAGACCGGCGCCAACACCTTCCTTGAAGATGCTGCGCAGATTCTTGGGCTCACCCGCTTCAAGGATCTCCGAGACGAGGTCGATTCGCGGGCAGCCGACCATATGGACGTACTCGGGCTCCTCGCCCATACGCCTGATGCGCTCCGCTGCATCCTCGCAGGCGGGAAAGTGAATGTGCGCGAGCTTCGTAATCGCGTGCCTGATCGTCTCGTCGATATTTCCGCTCAACTCGCCGCCCATGGTGTGGGCAAGGGGGATATTGAGATAGACTGCGGCGAGCGCCGTTGCCATGGTCTCGAAGCGGTCGCCGACCGTCACGACCACGTCGGGCTTCAGCGTGTCGAACACGGTCGGCAGCTCCATCAGGCCGACGCCTGTCGACTTCGCCATGGTCAGCGGGCTCTCACCCTCGATCAGCATGAAGACGCGCGCACTCGGCTCGAAGCCATCGGCTTTGATGATGTCTTCGACGGCCCCATAGCGGTCGAGCACGGCCGATGCCCCGACGACGATCTGCAGCTCGAGCTCGGGCCTTGCCTTGATCGCGCGGCAAACCGACTTGATCGAGCTGTAGTTGGCCCGTGAGCCGATGACGATGCAGACCTTCCTCACGCGACCTCGCATGCCCCCGGTCAGATGAGACCGAGATGGGTTTCTATTTGTTCGACCATGGCCGCCGTATGCACGGCGTCATCGAGCGTGCAGGCCGGCCGGCGGATGGGTTCTCCGGCAAGCAAGCATTGGGTGAAACAGCGCGCCTGACGATGAAAGCCCGGTGCGTGCTGCGTGTCGTCTCCCAGCAGCGTGATGGTTTCTGTTCTCGCCGAGCGGTCGCGGATGGTGGCCTTCGCTATCCCGTCGAGTGTGATCTCCAAGCCGTCCATGCTGAGGCATATGCGCGAATGGGGGACAGCCGCCCAATGGCCGGCAATCGAGCCGCAGCCATTGCCTTGCCTTTCCTGCAGCGTCGCAAGAAACGAGATGCGCTCGATCGGCTGGCCAGAAGGGCCCAGCACGCGGTCGATCCCGAACCCCGGTGCAAAGAGATTGACGAGGTCGATCGTGTGAATGGCGTTTGCCATCATCCAGCGCCTGAGGACGGGATCCGGGTGCTTGCCGCGGGCCATGATGCGGTCGACGTTCTCGTTGACCTCGACGTGGATCTGTCTCGGACCGCCAGTTGCAACCGCATGCAGCCAACACTCGTGGACGACCGAGCTCAGCCTGCGGTTGAAGCCGACCATGGCGAGGGCACCGTTCCCACGGGCGAGCGAGGCAAGCGTCGCGACATCCGCGGACGAGAGCGCGGGCGGCTTTTCGATAAGGCATGGCAAGCTTCGTTCGAGGCAGCCTCGTGCAATCTCGAACAGGCTTGCGACCGATGCAATGACGAGGACTGCATCGGGGCGCGTCCGCTCGATCATTTGGCGCCAGTCCGTGCAACCCTCCCTGATGCTGAACTCCCGGCAGAGCTCTGCGAGGCCCCGGCCGCTGCGATTGGCGATGCCGACGAACTCGATGTCGGGGATGGCGCCAAATGCCGTCAGGTGCGATCGCGCAACTTCGCCGGCTCCGATCAAGGCGAGCTTCAGATCTCCGGTGAGGCGACCTTTCATCGGAACGAGCCCGCAATCGAACGGGCCTCGCCAAAGGGATCCCGGACCCACTTTCCCCCGAGTTCAGCACTGGCCATGATCGCAAGAACGACACGCAATGCGTCTCGCCCATCTTCGGCGCTGCAGGCCGGTGTCGTTTCGTTGATGGTTCCGGCCAGCACCCGGGCGGCCCGCAGGCTTCCCCGCCCCCGATCGCCGAGCGGCAACTCCCGCGCGCCCGTTTCGACTGCGATGCGGGCCGTTCCGGCGACTTCATCGACGGTGATCTGGCCGTTCTCGCAGTAGACGGTCAGCTGGCCGCGCCTCTTGCGCAGGCTCGACGACAAATCTATCGTCAGTGCCGTGCCGTTCGAAAAATGCACCCGCCCGAACCCGTTCGGGTCCTCGCCGCTGGCATGCGCGTCGACTGCGCCTTGCACCTCGACCGGTGCGGGATCGCCCAGCAGGTAGCGCGCTGCATCGACCAGATGCACCCCCATGTTGCCGAGGCCTGCCGGACCCCAGGCCACATGCACGGCGACTGGGGCCCCGAGCGCGCCGCCGGTCACGATGCGCTTCACGGCACGGTAGTCCTCGTTCCACCGCCGCGACTGATTGACGAGCACCATCTGGCCCTTTGCCGCCGCAAGCTTGGCGCGCGCGACGAGGCTGTCGGCATCGGCCAAAGTCGAAGCGACTGGCTTTTCGACGAGTACGCGCTTCACGCCAGCATCAAGCGCCTGCAGCGCCAACGGGACATGCGAAGCGGTGTTGACGGCGATGCAGACGAGATCGGGTGTGCAGCGCTCGAGGCATAGCTCCAGCGAGGCAAAGGACTGCTGGTCGCCATGCCCGTTGACCGCGGTGTTCGCGGCGGCCTTCAGCCGATCCACGGACCGATCGACGATTCCGACTATCGATGTGGACGAGAGCTGTGACGCTGCCTTGAGCAGCGCCTGCCCCTGGCCACCCAGCCCGACGATGGCAATCCTGACAGTGCCATCGGTCCAGTGACGAGCCATGGCCGAATCGACTGCCGGGGCCTGCCATGCGGGGAACCCGGGCTTCGGTGCGGCGCCTTTCGCTGCAAGGCGCGCCAACCCCGGGACGCGAGCGGCGGCACGGCGCGCAAGCGATCGAAGCTGCTTCACGCCGCGGCTCGGTCGCGGCACAGCCTCGCCAGGAAATCATCGACGGCGCACGCAATGCGGCTCGTGCCGGCCGCATTGTAGTGTCCATTTTCGGTGTCCGGCATGAAGATCGCCGGCAGATCGGTAACGAGATGCGGCGCGAGGTCGAGCAGCGGGATGCCGAGGCGGCGCGCACGTGCCGAGAGGCGATCGACCAGCTCCCTCTCGAGAGCCGCAACCGCATCGATGGCGGCGCGCTCGGCGCACGCGATCGGTCCCGGATAGAGGCTCGTCAGGTATTCCTTGGTGGGGATCAAGGTGATCGAGCAGACGCACTGATCGCGGCGGCACAGTTCGGCAAGTTCGCAGAGCAGCGCCATCGCCCGTTCGAACCCAGCCGATACCGCCGGATGGCGAACGTCCATCGTGCCACGACGCCAGTCCGTCTGGTAGAAATAGGTGGTCGCAGCAAAGCTCGCTTCGAGGGCATTCGCGCCGCCCTCCCGCCGGAGCTGTCGCAATGCACTCTTTCGCTCAATCCCGCTGTTGACCAGTTCGTGCAGCCGCACGCGTGAACGCTCCGTTGCCGAGAGATCGACGGGATCGATCGCCGCGAGCAGCGGCCGATCGGCAAGGGCGCGTGGGAACGCGCTGGTGCGCAGCGCTGTGAACGTTTCGTAGAAGTCGAACCCGCTGAACACCCCAACCAGGAGCACTTCGGGCTTTAGGCTGCGATACTCTTTGTAGGCTTCCAGGTATTGGAGGAACGACCAGCCGTTGATCGCGACCGAGTATCCGAATAGGCCGACGTGGCCGACCGCGTGGC
>JANNSW010000123.1:0-2887 GCA_031403055.1 Hyphomicrobiaceae bacterium
CGCCGGTGCGGAACACCGTGCCATCGTTCTCGATCAGCTCACCATCGACCACCAGGAACTGCTCGTGGCAGGTGTGCTCGTGGGGGTTGCGTCACGGCGCCCGGCTCCATCCGGTAGATGTAGAAGCCCGCACCCTTGGGAAACGTCTCGTCGAGCTGGATGATACCTTGGCGCGGCAGCGGCTCGCCATCGACCATGAAAGGCTCGAAGGCGCTGGCGTCCTTGATGCTGACAACGAGGCGGTCGGAGGGGGCGGTGGGTTTCATGGGGGTGCCTTCGCGTTGAGGATTGTCGAAGTCGACTGAGCTCCGGCCGCCTGGAAATCGCAAGCGAGAGTCTTCCCGCGAAGCCGGCAGCGCCGTCGCTGGTACTGTGCTATGGTCCTGGCGTGCGGATCCAAGCCTGGAAGAGCCTAGTCATGAACCACCCTCTTATCGCATCCGACCTCGACGTGATGCTGGGCAAACCATGTATCAAGGGGACCCCCTCACGGTCGAGCTGATCTTGCGCAAGCTCGGCGCCGGACGCACAGTCGGCGATCTGCTCGAAGCCTATCCGCAACTGACCGAGGAGGACATCAGGGCGGCTCTCGCCTTCGCAGCGGTTTATATGCAGCACGAGTCCATTCTCGCCGCCGGGTAGCTGATGCGCTTTCTCGCCGACGAGAGCATCTCGCGACTCGGGGTCGAGCGGCTGCGCGCGGATGGTCACGACGTGGCTGAGCAGAGTTCGCAAAAGTGGCCTTCCCGGTTTTGCGACAAAACTCTGCGAAAACAAGGGAATCTAAGCATGCATTCGTTGGGCTTCCATCGAATGCCTGCCTTAGAGTCGCCGAAACGCAGCCCGGCTCAGCGGATCGAGCGATACTCGAAGCAGCGCAGATGCTAGGCCGCATCCTGATGACAGAAGATACGGACTTCGGCGAGCTTGTCATTCGCCGCCGGCTCACGATCTCGGGCGTGATCCTGCTCGAGCTCGACAGACTCTCGAACGCGGCGGAAGCACAGCAAGCCGGCGAGGTGATTGCGACACTCGTAGAGGCGCTCGAAGGGAAATCTCACCGTGATCGAGCCGGGCCGTTTTCGAGCGCGCCCGCTACCGGGCTGATGCATTGTTGCGATGCCTGCTCCGCCATTGGATCGCTAGCACTTGCGATGTCGGCGATGAGGCGGTCGGCGGGGCGGGCGGGGGTCATGGGGGTGCCCCCGGCTGGTCAGGCCTTCGACGCCTTGGATCACGAGACGGCCTCCTCCTGCGCCGCCGCCGCAACCTTCGGGTCGTATGCGATCACGCGCAGATAGCTCTGCGTCGCCTTGTCGGGCTGGCAGCGGCCCTGCTCCCAATTCTGCACGGCATCGATGTCGAGGCCGAAGCGGATGGCGAACTGCTCCTGGGTGAGGCCAAGTCGTCGGCGCAACTCCTTCACTTCAGGCATCGCGGTCGAAATCCGCAGAATCGGAAAGCCGGACGCCTCCAATTCCTGCTTCAAGGCCGAAATGTCGTCGACGTAAGGCACCCGCACCACCACCTCGTTTCCCGCCATGACCGTCTCGATGAAACGCTTGGCACGCCGCAGGGCCACACCACGGTTGACGAGCGATCGCATGGCCTCAATGCTCAGGATGTCCGTCCGGCGCTGCAGGCGCCCCATCAGCAGATCGACGGGTGAACCGGATCGTGCGTGGTCGATGCCCGGGTCTTGCACCAGTCGTTCGATCTGATCCTTCAACTCGGATTTCATCGAAATCGATCCTTTCGAGCACCACCCTGGCAATCACCCGCAAATTGGCAATCCCGACCGAGTTGCTTCCACCGGCACCTTGGATGTGGACCCGTCTCAGGTGGAGAACGCGATCCGCCAGCTCGGCCTCTCCCATGATCAGGATCTCGCCTCTCGGCGTCGTCACACGAATGGTCAGAATGTCGCCGGCTGAAGCATCTCCGACGATTCCGATCTCACCGATGTCTTGTAGGGTCCAAGCCATCGGTCGGCCTTCGAGCCGATGTCATATACGCTTTCAGCGTATCAGAATCAAGATCGCGAAGGCGAGGCTGTCGTATCTACCCCCGCATCCGCTTCGCCTCCGGGTCGACCAGCGCTTCGAGCTGCAGCTTCGCCGGCCGGCGCTCGCCGAGGATCTCGATCTCCCATTTGGCGGACGCGGCGCCGTTTGCGAGCGTCTCTGTCGGCACGTAGCCGATCGCGAGCGACTTCTCGGCGAAGTGGCAGTAGCCACCCGAGGTGATCCAGCCGACCACTTTGCCGTCCTTCCAGACCGCCTCGTCGCCGATCGCGTCGGCATCGGTTGCCTCGACCACGAAGGAGACGCGGCTGCGCTTGGGGCCGTCCTGCTTCTCCTTGGCCGCGCCGTCGCGGCCGATGAAGTCGTTCTTGGAGAGGTCGACGAAGCGGCCCATGTCGGCCTCGAACGGGCCATAGATCGGGCGGAACTCGCGGGCCCAGGTGCCGAAATTCTTCTCGCGCGCCAAGGACAGCAGCGCGCGCGAGCCGAACGGCTTGATGCCGAATTCCTGCCCCGCCTCCCACAGCGCCTCGAACAGCGCCACCTGGAACTCAGGCTTCACCCACATCTCGAAGCCGAGATCGCCCGTGAACGAGATCCGCCCGACCATGGCCGGCACCATGCCGATCTCCATCTGCGGCCGGAAGTCCATGAACTTGAAGGCTTTGGCCGAGATGTCCGCGTCGGTGAGCTTGGCGAGCAGATCGCGCGCGCGCGGTCCAGCGATCGAGAGGCCGGACAGACCCTGGCCGTGCGCCACGACCTCGACCGAGCCGTCGGTGGGCAGGTGCTGCTCGAACCAGCGCATATGATACTTCTCGGCCGCGCCCGAGCCGAAGATGAAGAAGCGCTCCGGCCCGGCC
>JANNSW010000124.1:0-5889 GCA_031403055.1 Hyphomicrobiaceae bacterium
CCCGCTGAATCCAGACTTCGATTATCACTTGAACTTCTGTAAGAACGGCGCCACGAGCGAAGTTATGGCCGCCGAACAGAGCGAGCGCTTCCGCATCTCCCAGGAATGCCGGGTCGCCGCCGGCATGAACAAGAAGGACAATGCCGCGCTGCAGGTGGCCCAGAACAACGATGCTTTCCTGTTGAGCGGCAACGGCTATGCCGAGAACACCCGCATCGTCATCCGCGCGACCGACGCGGCCGGTGTCCAGAACAACGTCACGAAGAACAGATCGGATGCGGGCGGCAGCTTCGTTGCGAGCGTGAGCGCCGGCGAAGTCTGCACCGTGGCCGGGACCATCACCTTCACCGCCGAGGACCAGGACAACAAGCCTTCTCCGCCGGTGACCGCCAATTGCCCCCCGCCGGGTCCGGCCGGCCAGGGCGACGGTGGCTCACCGGTCGCCGCTAGCGCCGAGAGCTTCAACGGCACCTGGAACATGAAGATGTCGGACGGCAAGCGCTACCGGCTCACCCTCGAGGTGAACGGCGACAAGGTTAACGGCACGTTTGTGTCGCCCGGCAAGCCGAACCTCGACGGCACAGTCGCTGGCTCGCTTGCCCGCAACAAGAAGGGCCGCTTCGAGTACACGTTCAGCCAGCCTGGTACGGGCCTCGGCTCCTTCGGCGTCATGACCGTGCACGAGGACGGCACCATCAAGGGATCGCTCGATGAGGCGAGCGACGGCAAGTCCTACACTTGGTCGGGCACGCGCTCCGGCGCTGCGGGTGGCGGGGCAGACGAGGGTGAGGCAGGCGATCCCGGCGACGCCGGGCAGCCGCCTCCGCAGGACGATCTCGTGGGTAATGACGGGGGGGGCAATGACGGGGAAGAACAGCCTCCTCCGCAGGACGATGGCGATGTGGCCGGCGCCGGCGGCGGCGCGCAGCCCCAAACGGCCGAGGGCTTCGCCGGCACCTGGGACATGCGCAACGCCGGCGGCACGCGCTTCATGCTGACGCTCGAGGTGAAGGGCAACCGGGTCTCCGGCACCTTCTTCACCCCCGGGCGCCCCAAGAACAGCGGCACACTTTCGGGCCGCATCACCGGCAATGGCACGCTGGACTACAGCTTCGAGCAGCCGAACTTACGCGTCCGCGGCAAGGGCCGGTTGACCGCCTCCGAGGATGGAATCGGGGGTCCGTTCTCTGTCGCCAGCAGCTCGAAGCGCTTCTCCTGGAGCGGCGTGCGCACAGGCGATGGTGCGCAGCCCCAGGCTGACGAAGGCGCCGCCGCCGGGCAGCCTTTGCCGGTGGACGAGGGCATTGCAGCCGGTAATGACAACGCCGACCAAGCGCCGGCGGGCGGCGGGCTGGCCACCGCGAAGGAGGCGACGGACGTCTACCCCAGCAACGACGGCAACAGCTCCAGCACCTGCACCATGGACGTCAACGACACCGGGTCCTTCGTGAAGAAGAAGCAGGGCGAGCCGGATTGGGTGTTCCTGAAAAACATTACCGGCCAGTGCGACGGCAAACGCGGCTGGGTCTGGAATGGCGGGTCGCTGAGCATGGAGTGAGGGTGGCAACTCCGAGGTTTCGGCCCTACTCGACGACGACTCCGAGCAGGTCGCAGGCATTGGCCGTCTTGCCAACGACCTCGAGGACAGACGCGCCATGAACGATCGACGAGCGGCCATGGGCGGCTTCGATGCCCATGGCTCCTGAGGATGCGGATTCCGGCGAAGGCGGACAGTCATTCCGATTGATCGCGGACACGATTCCGATCCATCGCGGACAGCATTCCGGTGATCGCGGACAGCGGCTCCCGTCGACGGTTTCAATGGTTCACTCGGCGGCGTCCGTGTCAAGTTTGCCACGCTTGGCCGCTTTTTCCGGCGGCGGTTTGCGCAGGGTCTCGCCGTCGAGCGTGAGGCGGTGCGCGGTGTGCACGAGACGATCGAGCACGGCATCCGCGATCGTCGGATCGATGATCAGCTCGTGCCAGTGATCGACCGGCAGCTGGCTCGTCACGATGGTGCTGGCGCGGCCATGGCGATCGTCGACGATCTCGAGCAGGTCGCGGCCCTGCTGCGAGGTCAACGGCGCCAGGCCCCAGTCGTCGAGGATCAGCAGCTCGACACGGGCGAGGCTCTTGAGCAGGCGTGCATAGCGGCCGTCGCCGCGTGCCAGCGCGAGTGCGTCGAGCAGGCGTGGCACGCGATGATAGAGCACCGAACGATCGTCGCGGCACGCCTTATGGCCAAGTGCGCAGGCGAGCCAACTTTTTCCCGTGCCGGTCTTGCCTGTGATCAGAAGATCCTGCCGCCGCGCGACCCATTCGCCGGTCGCGAGTTTTGCGAAGAGCGCCTTGTCGAGGCCACGCGCGGCTTTCGTGTTGAGATCCTCGATGGTCGCATTCTGCCGGAGGTTCGCGAACTTCAGCCGCGTGAGGAGCCGCTTGCTCTCGCGCTCGGTGGCCTCGCGATCGACGAGCAGGCCGAGCCGCTCCTCGAACGTGAGCCCTTCGACATTGCGTTGGCCTCGCTGTTCTTCGAGCGCTTTCGCCATGCCGGTGAGCCCGAGGGCCACCAGCCGATCGTGTGTGGGATGTGGAAGCATGTGTCGTTCCTCGTTTTCTTTTTCACCCGCACGTGGTCTGCGCATGCCGCCGCTTGCGGGCCTCCCGGAGCATGCGATCATCCGGGAGCTGCTCAGTGGTAGTAGTCACGCCCGCGGATGTTGGTGTGCCGGATCGGGGAGGCATCCGGCGTGCTCGGTTTGGCGAACGCGCGATCGAGACCGTACTCCAGCACCGGATTTAAACCGGGGGAGCCGTAGGTCGTGGCGCCGATATCGTTGCCGCGTTTGGCCGCCGCCTCGATGCGCTCGGGTCCATAGCTCTTCACGAGGCTGAGTACGCCGAGGCATGAGCGGAAGCCCTGCTCGGGATGCGGCTTGGCCTTCATGATCGCCTCGAACAGCGCGATCGTCGCCGGGCCGATCTTCCCGGCTTCGCGCAGCATGCGTGCCGGCGACCATTCGGCGTAGCGGCGGTGGCTCGACGGCATGTGCTCTGGGATCGTCGTGTGCTTGTGCGCAACGCGTGACCGCACGTGGCTCGCAACCCGCTGGCCCTTGTGGAAGACCTCCACTGTCGCGTCGGTGAAGCGGGCGTCCACGGTCTCCCGCAGCAGCCCGAACGGCGTCGAGTAGTAATGATCGTCGACCTCATCGTGCCGAAGGCGCGTCTTCGACACGACGTGATAGTCGGGCGCGACCGTGCAGCGCTTCCATTCGGCGTATTGATAGCGCTCGCTCGGAAGCCCCTTCAGCGCCGGCCGGTCGAGATTGGCGAAGAGATCGTCGTGCCGGAGGCGCGCTTCGCCGCGACGCGGCTCTGCTTGAGCCGCTTCATCACCTTCGCGTTGATCTGCGTTACGCAGTCACGAACGGCATCGTTCAACTCGTGCAGCGAGAAGAAGCGCCGATTGCGCATCCGGCCGAGCACGAAGCGCGAGACGATGCCGACGGCGGCCTCAACCTTGGCCTTGTCGCGCGGGCGCCGGACGCGCGCCGGCAGCACGACGAAGCCATAGTGATCGGCGAGATCCTGATACGTCCTGTTGACGCCCGGCTCGTAGCGCGACGGCTTGGTGATGCCCGCCTTCAGATTATCGGGCACCGCTGCCTTTGGCGCGCCGCCGAGAAAATCGAGCGCGTTGACGTGCGCGCCGATCCAGTCGGGCAGCGTCTCCGTCCAGCGCGCCTCGGCATAGGTGTAGCTCGACGCACCGAGTGCCGCGATGAACAGATGCGCTTCGTGCACCTCGCCCGTCATCGCATCGATAATCGATACTGTGTCGCCGGCCCAGTCGACGAACAGCTTGTCGCCGGCCACGTGCATCTGCCGCATCGTCGGCGAAAGACGCTTGCGCCACTCGCTGTAGATCTCGCAGAAGCGCGAGTAGCCATGTCCGTCGGGACATTCGGCGCGGTGCTCCTCCCACAAGAGCTGCAGCGTCACGCCACGCCGCTTGAGCTCTTCGTGCACCTTGATCCAGTCGGGAACCGTGCGTGTCGGGCCATCGTGGAAGCCGGCCGGCGTGAACAGCCGCCGCTCCAGCTCGGCATCGCTGATCTCTGGTGGGATTGGCCACGTGATCCCGATCACCCTGGCGCGGCTCACGTACTCGGAAACCGCCGTCTTGCCGACGCCTGTCGCTTCCTTCACCTGACGGACGCTGAGCCCCAGCTCGTGCGTCAGCCGCAGCACTTCCCGGATCTTCCTCATCGACACTCTCATCCCCGCCATCGGTCACCCCCGTAGTTCTTGACAGGGGGACTCGATCTGCTGATTCGGATGTCGACGGGTGCGCTGTCTAAACGCTCATCAGAAACTGTCCGCAATCACCGGAACGCTGTCCGCCATGCGCCGGAATGGGTGTCCGCGATGGGCCGGAATCTGCATGAGGAGGACAGAACGCCATGCCGATAGGACGAGACTTCGATGCCTGGGGGCTGATCAAGCTCAGGAAGCTGCTGCGGCAATTCTTGCCCCTGTACGGGAAGGCATTGCTCGGAGAAGCGCCAGCAAATGGTGCCGGGGACGGTCGGGCGGGACGGCATCTGGCCCGCCCCTCATGCACCCATCCCACAACCAAAGCGGATTTCCTCATGCCCCGCCATGTCCCAGTTGCAGCCGTCGGCTGCGGCCTCGCGATCACCGCCATCGCGCAGCCGGCCAACGCAGCGAGCCTCGCCTTCTCCTGCGAGGAGCGGGATGCCGGCAAGCCCGTTACCATGACGATCTTCCACGAGGGCGAAGCGACTGGGGCCATGAAGATCGCCGGCTCCTTCGGCGAGATGTCGCGGCCGGCCACGAAGGAGGAGATGGAGGTAGAAGTCGACAGCCAGAAAGCCAAGCAGACCGGCATTCGCGCCTTCGGAGTGGCTGCGGACGGAGGCTTGGGTTTTCACTACCCACCGGCGCAATGGAACCACAAAGGAGCGACTCAGGTGCGTTACAAATTCGGCCATTGGCATGGCCTCAACGCCATTCTGGCAGTCGCCATGATGATTTCTGTCGCGACTGTAGACCAGGCGCAGGCGCAATGGTGGAAGGACAGAGATGGCTGTTTGGTGACGGAGCACATCAATGGGCTCGGGAAGAGGTGGGTGGTTGATGCGGGCACCAACTACTCCTATGTCGGAGGCGCATGGAATGACAAGATTTCAACGGTCATCTGCGAGGTCTTCTGCCACCTGAAGGTGTGGGAGCACAGGGGTTACCAGGGCGCTTCGGTTGTTTTCAGCGGCAATGTCGGAACGCAAAGATTCGTAGGAAATGCCTGGAACGACCGGATCTCCTCAATGCAGGCTTGGTGCGATCCTTGAGCGTGGTGTGGAAGCTCACTGACCCGACCTATCGAGGCCGGAACGGAGATAGTCCACTGGTGTTTTCGCAAATCTCACCTGTCGATCAGCGTCGGGCCCTCGCATGACGCGATACCCCCGACTACGGACATGGTCAAGCGACGCGCCGTGGCCGTCAACTCGGCGGCCCCTGATGTCGGTTCTTGGGATAATGGAACTTTGTGCGGTGCATCATTCGGTTCGAGGCGCACGGTCGAAAGTGGCCCAGTCCGCCTCCGTTCTTTTCGTCAGCATTCAGCGGCAGCGGACGTGGGCTGTCAAGCCTTCGCGAGGCGCCCCGACGGCCGAGACGAGACATCCCAAAGCACGAAGTCGCTGCGCGACAGCCCGCGGAGCGGGACGCAAGAGCCGATGGGCCGGCGCGTGTGAGCGGCGGTAACCAGTTGAGACGATAGTGGTAACGGGGCGGGGAGCTCCGTCCTGAGGATCGAGGGGTTCGCAACCCTCACTCAGGACAGAACTCCCCATGACGAAC
>JANNSW010000125.1:0-12579 GCA_031403055.1 Hyphomicrobiaceae bacterium
CGACCTACATCGAGCCGATCACGCCAGAGTTCGTGGAAAAGATCATCGAGCGCGAGCGCGCCGAGCATCCGGGCGAGCGGATGGCGCTGCTGCCGACAATGGGGGGACAGACGGCGCTCAATACCTCGCTCGCGCTGGAGAAATCGGGCGTGCTCGCGCGCCACGGCATCGAGATGATCGGCGCCAAGGCCGCGGCCATCGATATGGCCGAGGACCGGCAGCTGTTCCGTGAGGCGATGGACCGGATCGGGCTGGAAACGCCGCGCTCGATGCTCGCCCACAACTGGGCGGAGGCGAGCCGCGCGCTCGAATCGATCGGGCTGCCGGCGATCATCCGGCCCTCCTTCACGCTCGGGGGAACGGGCGGGGGCATCGCCTACAACAAATCGGAGTTCATGGAGATCATCGAGCGCGGACTCGATGCGTCGCCGACGCGCCAGGTGTTGGTCGAGGAGAGCGTGCTCGGCTGGAAAGAATTCGAGATGGAGGTCGTCCGCGATCAGACGGACAACTGCATCATCGTCTGCGGAATCGAGAACATCGATCCCATGGGCGTGCATACGGGCGATTCGATCACGGTGGCGCCGGCGCTCACTCTGACCGACAAGGAATACCAGCTGATGCGCAATGCCTCGATCAAGGTGCTGCGGGAGATCGGGGTCGAGACCGGCGGGTCGAACGTGCAGTTCGCGGTCAACCCGGCGGACGGGCGGCTGGTCGTGATCGAGATGAACCCGCGCGTGTCGCGCTCGTCGGCCCTTGCGTCCAAGGCGACCGGCTTTCCGATTGCCAAAGTCGCGGCACGCCTCGCCGTCGGCTACACGCTCGACGAGCTCGAGAACGACATCACCGGCGGCGCGACGCCAGCGGCCTTCGAGCCGACCATCGACTATGTCGTCACCAAGATCCCGCGCTTTGCCTTCGAGAAATTCCCCGGCGCCGAGCCGACGCTGACCACGTCGATGAAGTCGGTCGGCGAGGTGATGGCGATCGGGCGCACCTTCCACGAAAGCCTGCAGAAGGCGCTGCGCTCGCTGGAGACCGGTCTCTCGGGGCTCGATGACATCGTGTTCGAGGGCCTGGGCAAGGGCGACGACAAGAACGTCATCCGCGCGGCGCTCGGCCAGCCGACGCCCGACCGGCTGTTGAAGGTCGCGCAGGCACTCAGGCTCGGCGTCGATCACGAGCAGATTCATGCGTCCTGCCGCATCGACCCCTGGTTCATCGCGCGCATCGACGAGATCGTCGGGATGGAAGCAAAGCTGAAGGCGGACGGCCTGCCGCCGTCGGCCGCGCAGCTGCGCCGCGTGAAGGCGATGGGTTTTTCGGACGCGCGGCTTGGGAAGCTGACGGGCCTCGCCGAGGCCGAGGTCCACAAGCGGCGGCACGGGCTCGGCGTCCATCCTGTCTACAAGCGGATCGATACCTGTGCCGCCGAGTTCGCTTCGCCCACTGCCTACATGTACTCGACCTACGAGGCACCCTTCGACGGGGCGCCGCAATGCGAAGCCGATCCTTCTGGCAAGGAGAAGATCGTCATTCTCGGCGGCGGTCCCAACCGGATCGGGCAGGGCATCGAGTTCGACTATTGCTGCTGCCATGCCGCCTTCGCGCTGTCGGAAGCGGGCTTCGAGACGATCATGATCAACTGCAACCCGGAGACGGTCTCGACCGACTACGACACCTCCGACCGGCTCTATTTCGAGCCGCTGACGGGGGAGGACGTGCTCGAGATCCTGCGCCGCGAGCAGCAGAAGGGCACGCTCAAGGGCGTGATCGTGCAGTTCGGCGGGCAGACGCCGCTGAAGCTGGCGCAACCGCTCGCGGCGGCCGGCATCCCGATCCTGGGCACCTCGCCCGACGCGATCGATCTGGCCGAGGACCGCGAGCGCTTCAAGGCGCTGATCGAGCGGCTCGAGCTCAAGCAGCCCGAGAGCGCGATCGCCAAATCGCTGGCAACGGCGCGCAAGGCGGCAAACGAGATCGGCTATCCGATCGTCATTCGCCCGTCCTACGTGCTCGGCGGGCGTGCGATGGAAATCGTCCATGACGAGCCCCAACTCGAGCGCTACCTGCAGCGGCTCGGCTCCGTGCTCGACCGGCCCTCGGAGCTGGTGGTCTCGGCCTCGCGCCCGTTGCTGATCGACCGCTATCTGCAGGATGCGATCGAGGTCGACGTCGACTGCCTCGCAGACCAGCAGAGCGCTCATGTCGCCGGCATCATGGAGCACATCGAGGAAGCGGGCATCCACTCCGGCGATTCGGCCTGCTCGCTGCCGCCCCACTCGTTGAGACCCGAAGTGATCGCCGAGATCGAGCGCCAGACGATCGCGCTCGCCAAAGCACTCGGGGTCGTGGGCCTGATGAATGTGCAATTCGCGATCAAGGACGGCGAGATCCACGTGCTGGAGGTCAACCCGCGGGCGAGCCGGACGGTGCCGTTCGTCGCCAAGGTGGTCGGCATCCCGATCGCTGGCATCGCGGCGCGGGTGATGGCGGGCAAGCCGCTCGCCTCGTTCGGGCTGAAGCCGCGAAAGCTCGCGCACGTTGCCGTCAAGGAAGCGGTGTTTCCATTCGCCCGCTTTCCCGGTGTCGATCCGATCCTGGGCCCGGAGATGCGCTCCACGGGCGAGGTGATGGGGATCGACCGCAGCCATGCGCTCGCCTTCGCCAAGAGCCAGATCGGCGGGGGCAATTCACTGCCCGATGGCGGCACCGTGTTCATCTCGGTGCGCGAAGCCGACAAGGACAAGATCGTGGCGCCGGCCCGCGAGCTGGTTGCGCTCGGATTCGCCATCAAGGCAACGCGGGGAACGCGCCGCCATCTGGAAACTCACGGTATTCCGTGTACGCTTATCAACAAGGTGCTGGAAGGTCGCCCGCACGTGGTCGATGCCATGAAAAACGGCGACATCCAGCTCGTTTTCAATACGACCGAAGGCGCCAAGGCCATTGCCGACAGCCTCGATATCAGGCGAACGGCCTTGCTCAATCACATTCCCTATTATACAACGGTTTCCGGCGTGCTCGCGGTGACCGAGGCGATCAAAGCTCTTAGAGCCGACATCCTGAAGGTCGCTCCGTTGCAGACTTATACCGAACGCTTCTCGTAACGGATCGCGAACAGCCAGCCCTCCACGGGCAGGGCGGATAGGCGAGACGGCGCGTCGTTTTTCCCGCACGAGGTTCTCGTTGCTGACAAGCTGGGGTGCCCATGCGGTGGGCGGCCAGAGCGAACAGGAGACATTGGCAATGGCGATGGACAAGGTGCCGATGACAATCGAGGGTTACACTGCGCTCGAATCCGAGTTGCAGCGGCTCAAGAATATCGAGCGCCCGCGAATCATCCAGGCCATCGCGGAAGCCCGTACGCATGGCGATCTGTCCGAGAATGCCGAGTACCATGCCGCCAAGGAGCAACAGGGCCTGAACGAAGGCCGGATTGCCGACATGGAGGACAAGCTCAGCCGCGCCGATGTGATCGACGTGTCGAAGCTGTCTGGCGACACGGTGAAATTCGGGGCGACCGTCACGCTCGAGGACGAGGACACCGAGGACAAGGTCACCTACAAGATCGTCGGCGAGTACGAGGCCGACGTGAAGAAAGGGAAGATCTCGATCTCCTCACCGATCGCGCGCGCGCTGATCGGCAAGAAAAAGAGCGATTCGGTGGAAGTGACGACGCCCAAGGGTGCGCGCTCCTACGAGATTCTCGGGCTCAAATACAAATAGCATCCACCCACGGACGCTCAAGGCAGGCGATGGTGCTCGAGCCATTGCCGCCTCAGGTGGTCGCCCTGCCCGCGGAAGCGCTCGCCATTGGCTTTGCACCGGGCGATCCGATCGAGCCGGAAATGGCGAAAATCACTGCGCAGCTCGCACCAAGCCGCCAGCACCACGGCCTCGATGTAGTAGATAACGGCAATCGGGCGAACCGTGCGCTCGCTCTCTGCGCCGGCTTCGTCGCGGTAGGCGATCGCGAGCGTCTGCTCATCGCGGATGGCATGGCGGAGCGGTCCGATCTCCACGCTTGCGCCCGGGATGGCATGCCAGGCCGATGCGTGAAGATGCCACTCTGCTGGACTGCGCGTGTGATCGCCGGGCTGTACGTCGGCGATCTTCTGCGCTGCACTCCGCGCCGCCGCCTGCAGTCCGGCATCGCCGGTGCGCCCCAGCATGGCGAGGCCGACCACAACCGCCTCGACCTCTTCGGCCGTCAGCATCAGCGGCGGCAGATCGAAGCCCGGCCGCATGACATAGCCGACACCGGCCTCGCCCTCGATCGGCACGCGCATGGCCTGCAGCGCCGCGATATCCCGGTAGACGGTGCGCTTCGCCACCTCCAGCCGCTCGGCGATCGCTTCCGCTGTGACGGCCGCCTTCGCGCTCCGCAGCAGTTGGATGATTTCGAACATGCGGCTGGTACGGGGCAAGCCGGGCACTCCCGATCGACTGCCGAACACCCTATCATCTCTGCTGACAGAATGCTGTCAGCAGCACACTGCTAGTGTTCCGGCGCATTCATTCGATTCCCGTTTCCCCGGGAGCCGCGCAGCGGCTACCCGGGGCCCAGAGCCTGGAACTCCTGGGTCCCGGCTGGCGCTTCGCGCCGCCGGGAAGACGGGTACCAAATGTATGAGTCACAACACTAGCCTCTGCTGGTCGAGACCCCCGCATCCACGGAGCGACCATGCCCATTCCCGCCTTCGAAACCCGATCCATCCGGATGGTGCCCCTCTACGAGGTGCGCCTCCTCGCCCCCATCGAGGACGTCGACCGCATCATGGAGCACGTCTGCCGCATCGTGCCTCTGGTCCAGGGCGCCTACGACAGCAATGCCTTCCAGTCGGCGTCCGGTATCGAGCGCTATCGCCCGCTCGAGGGTGCGGCGGCCGGCGCCGAAACCGAATTGAGGAAGCGCCCCGGCGTGGTCGAGGTCGGCTTCGACATGCCGCGCGAGCCGGAGCTGCTCGAGCAGGTGATCGAGAGGATCTACGAGGTCCACAGCTACCAGGAGCAGACGATCAAGGTCCGCGAGGTGCTGGTCAGCCGCACCAAGGGGCTCGACGACAGGAGCAATCCCCATCGCTGGTGGAACACCACGGGCGACTGGAAGCGAAAGCTGGGCGAATGAAGGAGGCTTCCGCAAGCACGTACCGGCTGGGCCTCCTGCTCGTCACCGGCTCAGCCATTGCCTGGAGCACGACGGGGCTCTTCACCCGCCTGATCCCACTCGATGCGGCGACCATGCTGGTCTGGCGCGGGTTGTTCGGGGCTGCCGGATTGCTCCTCGTCATCGCCGCGCTCGGCGGCCTGGCGAGCTTTGGCCGCCTCGGCTGGCCGGGCATCCTCTACACGCTCGTCTCGGCCGCAGCCATGCTCTGCTTCATCACCTCGTTCCGGCACACGACGGTTGCCCACGTCGCGATCGTCTACGCGACCGTCCCTTTCGTTGCGGCGGGCCTCGCCTGGCTCGCGCTGCGCGAACGGCCGTCGGGAAGTGCGATCCTCGCAAGCCTTGCGGCTCTCGCCGGTGTTGCCTTCATGGTTGGCGCCGGACATGACGGCGGCCTCCTCGGTGATCTCCTGGCCTTTGCCATGACAACCGGGATGGCGAGCCTGATGGTGCTCGCCAGGGCCTATCCCGGGATTCCGACCTTGCCCGCGGCCTGTCTTTCCGCGCTCCTCGCCGCGGCTGTCGCTGCGCCGTTCGGCGGGCCACTCACCGTCTCGGCGCCCGACCTGGCTCTGCTCGCCCTGTTCGGTCTGTCCAATTCCGCTGTCGGAATGGCACTCTTCATGTTGGGGTCGCGCCTGTTGCCGGCAATCGAGACCGCCCTCATCGGCGCGCTTGAAACTCCGCTCGCACCGATCTGGGTCTGGCTTGCGTTTGGCGAGACGCCGGATTGGGCGACGCTTGCAGGGGGTAGCGTGGTGTTTGGGGCAGTGCTGATGCACATCATCTGGACCAGCAGGCAAGGAGCTGAGACATGACGACAGTCGGCGAAACGTTCCGTGTCCTGCACCAGCGGGCGGGCGCCTTCATCATCCCCAATCCATGGGACGCGGGCTCGGCGCGGATCCTTGCGGGCTACGGGTTCGAGGCCCTGGCAACCACGAGCTCGGGCATGGCGTTCTCGATGGGGCTGCCGGAGGGCCAGGTTCCACGCGGGCCGACGTTGCAGCATTGCCGCGAGATCGTCGCCGCGACGCCGCTGCCGGTCTCGGCCGATCTCGAGAAGGGATTCGGTGACAGCCCCGAAAGTGTCGCCGAGACGATCCGGGCGGCGGCTGAGACCGGCCTCGCAGGTTGCTCGATCGAGGACCACACCGGGCGGCGCGAGGACCCCATCTACGAGCTCGACCTCGCGGTCGAGCGGATCGCGGCAGCGGTCGAGGCGGCGCGAGCCCTCCCCCATCACTTCGTGCTGACGGCGCGCTGCGAGAACCTGCTGTGGGACCGTCCCAGCCTCGACGACGTCGTTCGCAGATTGCAAGCCTACGAGGCGGCCGGCGCCGACGTGCTCTATGCGCCTGGCCTTCGTGGCCTTGCCGCCATCCGCACCCTCTGCAGCGCCCTGCACAAGCCGGTCAACGCCCTGATCGAGGCGCCGGGCGAAGCCCATACGGTTGCCGAGCTGGCCGAAGCCGGCGTCAAGCGGATCAGCGTCGGCTCTGCGCTCGCCCGGCTCGCCTACGGCTCCCTCATCACGGCTGCCCGCGAGATGGCGGCTGGTGGCACCTTCGGCTTCGCCGCGGGCACCATGGGTTTCACCGAGGTCGAGGCGCATTTCAGCCGGCCGGGCGCCGGACCCGTCTGACGCTGCATGCCTCCGTGGCAGTGGGGAGCGGTGACGCAGGCGTGCGGCCATGCGAAACTGTGGGCATCATGAGCGATTCCACCTCGACCGCATCCGCCGCGCCGCCTGCCGCCCGCCGCAACAATCCCATGCGCGGTATCGCATTCCTGTGCGCGGGCGCCTTCGCGTTCTCGGTCCATGACATCGGCGTCAAATGGGTGAGTGGCGACTATCCGCTGTCACAAGTCTTGTTCATCCGCTCAGCGACGGCGGCGCCCTTGATCCTGCTGATGGTGGTCGCCGACGTCGGCATTCGGGGGTTCGCAGTGGGGCAGGTCGGGCTCCTGCTTGTCCGCAGCCTCATCCTGCTGATCGGCTATTTCGTCTACTACCTCGGCCTGTCCGCCATGCAGTTCGCCGATGCCGTCGCGCTCTACATGAGCGTGCCACTGATCATCGTCGCCCTCTCCGGACCCTTCCTCGGCGAGCGTGTCGGCCTGTTGCGCTGGCTTGCCGTTGTCGCCGGCTTCTGTGGCGTCGTCGTCATGCTGCAGCCGGGCCGGGGCGTGCTCGAGCCGGCGGCGGCCCTGGTCCTGCTCTGCGCCTTTCTCTACAGTTGCGGCATGGTCATCGGCCGCAGACTCGGGGCGACCGTGCCGGCGACTGTCATGTCATTCTACTCCAACGGCCTGTTCCTCGTGGCCTCGATCGGTATCGGGTTGGTGTTCAACGCGCTGCAGCTGCCGCAGACGGGTCACCCCAGCATCGACTTCCTGACGCGGCCCTGGATCTGGCCGAGCTTGCAGGACTTGCTGGTGATGATGTCTTGCGGCGTGACGGCTGCCTTGGGGATTGCCGGGCTGACCTTTGCCTACAGGGAGGCGGAGGCCAATCTCGTCGCGAGCTTCGAGTACACCGCACTGGTGTGGGCGGTCATGTGGGGCTTCCTGGTGTGGGGCGACATCCCCAAGACGACGACCCTCGCCGGCGCCGCCCTGATCGTCGGCGCCGGCCTCGTCGCGCTGCTGGCGGGGCAGCGGCGAGCGGCCTGAGCCGCATGCCGGATCGGGCGGCAGTGCATGCCGCGAGCGGGAGGCGCGTGGTAGAGATCCCCGTTGTCGTTGCGATCTTGGGAGGAAGCAGCATGGGCGTCGAAGGCAAGGGGATCGTGGTCACGGGCGGGGCCAATGGCCTGGGGCTGTCGACAGTCGAGATGCTGCTCTCGAAGGGTGCCAAGGTCGCCATCATCGATGTGAACAAGGATCTGCTCGCGACCCGCGCGAAGGAGATCGCCAAGTCGCACAAGGGCGCCGAGCTGCATACGGTCGCCGGCGACATCGTGCCGAAGGCCGAGGCCTACCAGCTGTTCGCGGCGGCGGCAAAGAAGCTCGGGCGGGTGCACGGCATCGTCAATTGCGCGGGCGTCTATCCGAGGCGCCCGATCCTCGAGATCACCGACGAGGACTGGGACTATGACTGGAAGATCAATGTTCGCGGCACCTACAATACCTCGGCTGCCGCCATCGAGCACATGAGGACACAGCCGCTCGACGGCGTCGTGCGCGGCCGCATCGTCAACATCTCGTCCGTCGATGCCTTCAAAGCGCACCCCCAGAACGCCCACTACGCGGCGACGAAAGCCGCGGTCGTGAGCCTCACCCGCTCGATGGCGCTCGCCTTCGCCGAGGACCAGATCCTCATCAACTCGATCGCACCCGCCGGCATCGCAACCGACAAGGCGAAATCGCTGGGCTTCCTGCCCGAGCTCGCCTCCCACACGCCGCTCGGGCGCAACGCGCAGCCCGACGACATCACCGAGTGGATCGTGTTCATGCTGTCGGACGCCAACCGCTACATGACCGGCGAGAACGTGATCGTGAGCGGCGGGTACGTCTTTGCCTGAGGAACTCTCCCAACCAATGCGGGAACGTCATGCCCGCGCAGGCGGGCATCCAGTCGACCCTCAGCATGATATCAAATGCTTGATTGGATTCCCGCCTTCGCGGGAATGACGACACCAATCCAAAAGCAGGACAACCAAATGAAGCTCGGCCTGTTCAACCTGATGACGCAGCGGGACGCTTCCATTACCCCGCGCCAGATCCTCGCGGACACCCGCTCGATGGTGGAAGCCGCCGACGAGGTCGGCTTCGATACGGCCTGGTTCGCCGAGCATCATTTCTCCAACTACTCGATCTGCCCATCCCCCTTGATGATGGCGTCCTACGCGGCCGGCTTCACGCAGCGCATCAAGCTCGGCGCCGCGGTGCTGGTGCTGCCGTTCTACAACCCGCTGCGCATGATCGAGGAGATCGGCCTCCTCGACGTGCAGAGCGAGGGCCGCGCGATCATCGGCATCGGTTACGGCTACCAGCAGCACGAGTTCGATCGCTTCGGTCGCAAGCCCGCCGACAAGGTCGCGATCGCGCTGGAAGCCTGGGACATGCTGGAGATGGCCTTGCGCGAGGGCTCGGTCACCTACAAGGGCAACCACTTCGACGTGCCGACCTGCCCGATCTCGATCAAGCCGCTGCACACACCCGACATCTTCGTCACCGGCCTCGAGCCGGTGATCCTGCAGCGCATCGCAAGGAGCGGCCACACGCCCTTCATCACCGCCGGCTGGCGCGGCATGGCGCTCAACCGCGAGACCAGGAAGCACATCGACAACCAGTATCGCATTGCCGGCGTCGATCCGCGGAAATCCCCGCTCGCCGTGCAGCAGTATGTCTTCGTCACGGACGACAAGGCCGAGGCGCTCGAGATGGGCGAGCGCGCCCGCGTCGTCGCCCGCATCGTCGGCGCCATGCGGGCGGGCCTGCCCGAGCTCGACGGGCATTTCATCAAGGCGCCGCCACTGCCCGACGAGCCGCCGGCCGAGACCTTCCGCGACAATCTCGTGTTCGGCGATCCCCATCTCGTCGCCGAGAAGCTCGTTGCCGAGATCCGCGAGCTCGGCACGACGCATCTCTCCTGTTTCATGCAGGTCGCCTCGCTCGACGGCCGTCGCGCCCGCAAGTCGCTGGAGCGGTTCGCGAGGGAAGTCGTGCCGCTGATGGAGAAAGCCTTCGGCATGCCGCTCGACCAGGTGCATGCGGACCGGATCGGCAAGCGGCCAATGGCGGCGTAGGTCGGACTGAGATCGGCAAAGCCGGTCGAAGTCCGACGATGGGGACTGTCGGACTTCGCGCGGTGCGCTCAGTCCGACCACGGGTTACGGGCAGCAAATGTCTCAGTCGCACAGGGTCCGATGCGCGATCGCCGGTGGCGGGCCGGCCGGACTGATGCTGGGGCTGTTGCTGGCGCGGGCAGGGGTCGAGGTGCTCGTGTTGGAGAAGCACAAGGATTTCCTGCGCGACTTCCGCGGCGATACGATCCACCCCTCGACCTTGCAGGTGATGCACGAGCTGGGGTTGCTGGAGGAGCTACTGAAGCTCCCGCATAACAAAGCCTATCATCTCAATGCTCAGTTCGGCGATACGGTGCTCACCATCGGCGAGTTCTCGCGGCTGCCGGTCAGATGCCCCTACATCGTCTTCATGCCGCAATGGGATTTCTTGGGCTTTCTGGCCGGGAAGGCGAAGGCCTATCCGGGCTTCAGCCACATCATGCAGGCGACTGTCACAGGCCTCATCGAGCAGGAAGGCCGCGTCACCGGGCTGCGTGCACAGACGCCGGAGGGCACGATCGAGGTCGCGGCCGATCTCGTGGTCGGTTGTGACGGGCGTAGCTCCAAGGTGCGCGACAAGGCAGGGCTCGAGGTCGAGGATCTCGGCGCGCCCATGGATGCGCTGTGGTTCCGCCTGTCACGCCAGCCCGGCGATCCCCAAGGTCCGATGGGGCGTTTCGACCGGGGCCGTATCTTCGTGATGCTCGATCGTGGCGATTACTGGCAGTGCGCCTATGTGATCCCCAAGGACGGCATCGAGGCCGTACACGAGGCGGGGCTCGGGGCCTTCCGCGCAGACATCGCCAAGGCGGCGCCGTTCGCGGCTGATCGCGCGGGGGAGATCGCGAGCTTCGAGGACGTGAAGCTGTTGACCGTCAAGGTGGACCGCCTGAAGCGCTGGTGGCGGCCGGGGCTCCTCTGCATCGGGGATGCCGCGCACGCCATGTCGCCGGTCGGGGGCGTCGGCATCAACCTGGCGATCCAGGACGCCGTCGCGACCGCGAACCTGCTGGCCGCGCCACTGAAGGCGGGCCGTGTCAGCGACGCCGACCTGGTTGCCGTGCAGCGCCGCCGCGAATGGCCGACGAAGGTCACCCAGCGCCTGCAAGTGATGGTGCAGAACCGCGTGATCGCGCCAACGCTTGCCGGCAGTAGCGGGACGTTGAAGCCGCCGCTGCTGCTGCGTCTGATGGCAAGGTCGTCGCTGCTGCGCCAGATCCCAGCGCGGCTGGTGGGGCTGGGCGTGCGGCCGGAGCATGTGGCGGATACGTTACGATAGCTCCCTACGCTCACCCCCCACTCGCGAGCAACGCCTTCGCCTCGCCGCGCGCGCGCTCGATCTGCGCCTGGTCGAGGCGGGCGGCGAGGGCGTCGCGAAGCGCCTCGGCATCGGCGCGCCGCGGATCGCCCCGTGGCAGGGCTTCGAGCGCGAGGTCGAGCCAGCCATAGGCCGCGATCTCATCGTTCGGCAAGATCCGCCAAGTGTTGAAATGAAGGACGCCGAGCCAGTAATAGGCGGCCGTCTGTCCGCCGGCGGCGGCGATACGATAGAGGCCGCGCGCAATCTCCAGCATCTGGGCGGGCGGGCCTGGGGCGTCCTTGTAGAAGGCGGCAAGCCCCAGCACGCGCGCGGGATCGCGCATGAGCTTGGCAGCTGCCGTCATCACATCGAGGTCGATCGGAATGGCGAGATGGCGGGCATCGTCCGGCGAGCTGCCGGCAATGGCGATGGTCAAGCCGATCGCGGGTCGCGGCGCATCACCGGCCGCGAGCGCTGCCAAGCTCAGCACCGGCCCGCCCGAGGCGCCCGGTCCTGCGCTGCAAGTCGAGGTCAGGTAGAGGACGTTGCGCGCCGCAGAGACGGCGTCGAGCGCACCCTTGCAGATGCGCGGGATCGTGTCGTTCATGCCCTGGGAAAGGACCTCGATTGCCTGTCCTGGCTTGAGATTGAGGCTCCCCGGCAGATAGGGCCGCGCATCCTCGATCGGCCGTTCGAGCCGGCCGACAGCCCAATCCGACCAGAGGAACTGGGCCGCACTCTTGTGGGACCGCGCGCCCTCGACCAGCGAGTCCGGAACGATCCGGTAGCGGCCTTTGCCGATGAGCGGATGATAGGAGCAGCGTTTGATGCTGCCACGGGTTTTGCCCAGATGTCTCGATTTCGAGTCGAGCTCGGCGAAGAGGTGGCCAGAGGTCACGAACACGTCCTTGCCGCCGAGCAGGAACGCCGTGCCGATGCCCCAGGGGCAGCGGATACGGCCGACAGCGCCGAAGATCGTACGCATCTCGGCGTCGGAGTACTTGTGCTCTTGCTGAAAGGCCTTCAGCGACAGCGTCTCGCCGGTCCCTTTGATCCGGGGCGTGCGCTTGGCGGCGTCGGCTGGCGCGATCAGCAGCAAGGCGGCCAGGATCGTCCCAGCAATCGGACGGAACATCGCGCCTCCTCCCCCCATCAGTGGCCTGGGTGCCCCACAGGCGCCAACCGCCGCATTGCACGATCGCTGCCAAGACGGCAAGAAGCGATCCATGCCGCTGAGATCTGATGCACCTGTGATTCGCCCGCTCGCTGGCCGCAGCGCCTGGATCATCACCGATGGCAAGATCGGCATG
>JANNSW010000126.1:0-15609 GCA_031403055.1 Hyphomicrobiaceae bacterium
CAGGCGGCCGATACCATCAAGCGTCCGCGCGACGGGCTGCATCCCCTCGCCGGCGGCCACACCGATCCCCATTCCGGCCTCGGCATCTCGGCGCTCGGCGGCTTCCTCGCCGCCAAGGCCGCCATGCAGAAGCATGGCATCGAGGGACGCCTCAAATTCTTCGGCGAGCCGGCGGAGAAGTGCCGGGGCTCGAAGCCCATCCATGCGGCGCGCGGCTACTACGACGATCTCGACGCCGCGATCTCGTTCCATCCGATGTTCGCCATGCCCTACTCGAACACGGTCCGCTGGGACACCCATTGCGGCGCGGGCTATGGCGCGATCTACACGTTCACCTGCGATTCCCCTCAGACTTGGCTCGGCACCGCAGGCGGGTCGGTCGTGCAGGGCTATCATACGGGCGCACGCGTGCCGGGCGCCAACGACGCCGTCATCCAGATGTATGGTTTTGGCAAGACGCTGAAGGAGCATGTCGTCGCCTCGGGCATGAGCTGGTCGATGAACGAGGCGATCCTCGTCATGGGGCAGGCAACCGCCGACAACCTGCCGGCCGCCATGGCCCAGATCATGTACATGGCGCGGGTTCCGACCCTGGCGATGGGCGAGCGCCTCATGACCGCGCTCGACCATTTCGCCGACAGCGCTGCGCGGCTTGCCCATTGCTCGTGGAAGCGCGATTGGGTCTGCAAGTCCCGGGCGGGCCTCGCCAACCATGCGATCGCGCGGACCGCCTACGCCAACCTCGAGACAGTCGGGGCGCCGAAGTGGCAGGGCGAGGCGATCCAGCTCGCCCAGGCGATCCAGCGCGCCCTCGGGCTGGAGCCGATGGCGCGGCCCTTCTCGCCGGTGATCGAGCAGCTGATTGCGCCCGAGGAGGCCGAGCGACAGGTGCGCGCGACGCTGCCTCCGCAGCAGCTGACCTACACCTCCGACGACTACACGGAGTATTGCTGGCACGCGCCGACCGTCCGGCTGACCGTCGCACGCCCGATCCTCGCAGCCCCGCGCCCGGGCTACAGCTATCCGGACTGGGTGATCAACGCGCTCGGCGGCTTGAAGCCCACGATCGAGCCCATGCTCGATGTCGCCGCCCAGACGATTGGCATGACCATCGTCGATCTGCTGGAAGATGGCGTGAGCCTGCAGGCTGCCAGGGCTGAGTTCGTCGAGCGCACGGGTGGCGGCATCGGCGGCTCCAAATGGGTCGCGCCGCTGTGCGATTACCCGCCGCCGATCCATTTCAGATGGCCGGAGTATGTGGAGACCGTTCGCGGTCGCGAGTGGAGCATACCAACGGTTCCCGGGTAGTCCAGGGGCCGCGTCAGAGGATCGAATGCGACCGGGTTCGCGTGGGCTCGACCACGAGGATATTCCCGATGGGATCCTCACTGGCGAGTACCGCCACCAATCTGCTGGCCTTCTTGATTGGATCGAAACGAGGTAGCGAAAGCCGGACGACACCAAGCGGAGCCATCTTCGCTACGACGGCGAGTGCCCCGAAATCCTTGTCTTCGGTCACGAGCACGCGACCCTGATCTACCGCCAGCGCAACGACCTCCTCGTCGGGAACGCCTGGGCAGACAACCGATGCCATTACGACATCGTGGCCGTCACGTGCCAAGGCACTGCCAATCGTCGGTGAGATGTTCTCGTCCAGCAGCAACCGCACAGGGTGCTACGCCGCGGCCGTTGGTCGGCCCATATGGGCCGCCGCATAGTCGATGGCCGCGACGACCTGCTCCTTCGACAGATGAGGATACTCGGCAACAATGTCCTCGACCGATCGCCCCTCGCCAAGTCTGGTAAGGATAAGCTCCACTGTGATGCGCGTGCCCTCGATGGCCGGCTTGCCCATCATGATTCTTGGATTCGTGATAATGCACGACTTGTTCATGACCTCACCATACCATGTCACCGACCGTTGCCGGTACCC
Organism: Hyphomicrobiaceae bacterium; assembly: GCA_031403055.1. Classification (GTDB taxonomy): domain Bacteria; phylum Pseudomonadota; class Alphaproteobacteria; order Rhizobiales; family Hyphomicrobiaceae; genus JANNSW01. The sequence continues at coordinate 1,934 of JANNSW010000126.1, forward strand.
ACTTCGACGTTGCGATCCGGCCGGCGAATGGCCGGCCTCGGTCCGACCTACAATCGCGCGCTCGCCGGCGGCAAACCCGCGAGTGCGTCGGGCAACCCGCGCGGGCCGCGATGCGTGACGACCCCTTGCGGCGTCAGCATGGCGTTGGCGAACACGCGCTCGGCGTGCAGCATCCGGTGGGTGAGGAGCTTGCCTGCATACTCCGCGATCACGCCCGCCAGCTCCGGCCGGCCAGCCACATTCTCCAGCTCGTCGGGATCGCGCCTCAGGTCGTAGAGCAGCGGCGGCAATCCAGAGAAGTGGACGTACTTGTAGGCCGCATCGCGCCAGACATTCAGGGTGCATTGGTCGGAGGTCAGGCCGAGCGCCTGCTCGACGCGCTGGGTGTGGGGGGTGCGGAAGTCGAACTCCCAGAACACGCCATTGCGCCAGCGGGCCGGCATCTCGCCCCTGAGCCAGGGCAGCAGCGACAGGCCATTGGCCTCGACCGGCACCTCGCGGCCGAGCCACTCGAGCATGGTCGGCACGAGGTCGACGGACTCGGTGAACGCTTCGATCCGCCGCCCATGGGCCGATTTGGGCGCAAGCGGATCGCGCACGATCAAGGGAATGGCGTTTGACGCGTCATACCAGCCGCCCTTGCCCCAGGCCCAATGATCCCCCAGCATCTCGCCGTGGTCAGACGTAAAGATGACCAGCGTCTCGTCGAGCTCACCCGTCCCCTCGAGATGGGTGAGGATCCGCCCGATCTGAAAGTCGACCTCGTGCAGCAGCCCAAAATAGACCGCGCGCATGGCGGCCAGATCCGCTTCGGGGATCGCCTGGACATCGACCTGGCTCTCGAAGTAGGCGGCGTTCGCCTGCTCCTTCAGCCACAGATCGAGATAGGGATGGACCGCCGCCTCGCGCGCTCGCTCCGAATGCTTCCTCGCCTTGGGCACCCGCGCCGCATCAATCATCGTGTTGTAGGGCGAAGGCGCGATCAGCGGGGGATGGGGTCTGAGGAATACCGCATGGACGAACCAGTCCTCGCGCCGCCGCAGCCGCAGATAGTCGAGCACGTGATCCGCAATATAGGCGGTGTCGCTGTCCTCGGCCTTGTAGACCGCGGGCTCGCGCGAGAAGCGCTCCATCACCTTCGGCATCCCCCGATGGCGGTAGATGTCGAGATGATGATCGGGGACCTCGTAGCCCTTCCTCGCCAGCTCCGAGAGCCAGCCGGTGAGGCAAGCCTCGTTGAGGGAGGCCTCCAACCGAAAGCCCGGCAGCACGCCCTCGAAGCTCTTCAGGCGTGGGTCATCGGGCGCAAGCTCGCTCGGGTCGGCGGAAGAATCCGTGTAGCCGAACAGGACGGGATCGTAGCCGGCGCGCCTGACCTCGAGCGCGATGTTGGTGTGGCGGCGGTCGAGCGGCGAGCCATTCCTGACCGAGCGGTGGATGAATGGATAGAGCCCGGTCAGCAGCGTGGTGCGAGCCGGACCGCATGGCGCGCTCGGCGTGAAGTGCCGTGCGAAGACGGCGCCGTCCCGCGCCAGCCGGTCGAGGTGGGGCGTCACTGCCGCCGGGTGACCGAGCAATCCGAGCGCATCGCCGCGCCACTGGTCGGCCGTGATCAGAAGCACTTTGCGCGGCATGGTTTCTCCTCAATTCCATTCGAAACTCCGGGCGTGTCTGGTTACACGGGAGCGGCAATGCCCGAAAGGGTCAACTGCGGGCTCGACCCCAATGCCCGATTGCTCTGGGCCGGAACGCCAAGCCGCTCGATCGCGCTCGCCATCCCCGCAAAAGTATGATAATTACTATACAACCTTGCCGCCAGCTGCCTTGCGCCATCGCACGATCGACGCAGCACGACCGGCCCCGACATGGAACGTATCTTGCTTTGAAGCTGCCAGGTGTTCCGTACGGTACACTTGGCTTGCCCGGCGACGGGTCGAACCTTATCTGCTAGCCTCGGCAGTCGGATCGCAGAGCGGCGTTGAACCACATCCCGAGTGGTCAGCTGTCAGTCGATCCGGCTGGGGCTGGCGGGGAGACGCGAGGGAACCCACATGCGTGCACCACAGAAGAGCGGCCCATCACCGCTCAGCCTCGCCTTCGCGAAGTTCCGGCCGGCGCTGGTCGCAACGCTCGTCTTCAGCGTGTTCTGCAACATTCTGATGTTCGTCGGGCCACTCTACATGCTCCAGATCTATGACCGGGTGCTGTCGAGCCGGAGTAACTCGACGCTGATCGCGCTGACGGTGATCGCGGGGGCGATGCTCGCCACCTACGCGATCCTCGATCTGATCCGCTCACGGGTGCTGGTGCGCGCGGGCGTGCGCTTCGACCAGGCGCTCGGCGCTCCACTCTTCCGCGCGGCACTCACGGCCGCTCTGCAGAGCCGCTCGACCAACTCCTCGCAAGCCCTGCGCGATATGGATCAGGTCCGCGAGTTCTGGACCGGGTCGGCGGTGCTCACCCTCTGCGATGCCCCGTTCGCGCCAGTGTTCGTGGCGGTGTGCTTCCTGCTGCACCCTTACCTTGGGCTCGTCGCGCTCGGTGGCGCGCTGATCCTGTTCGCGCTCGCGCTCGTCAACGAGCTCGTCACCAGGAAGAGCCTGTCGGCTGCCGGCAAGTCGCAGATCGACGCTTCGAACTACGCCACCTCGACCATGCGCAACATCGAGGTGATCCAGGCGCTCGGGATGCAGAGCGCGATCCACAACCGCTGGGCCGCCAAGCACCAGGAGGTGCTCGGCTGGCAGGCGGCGGCGAGCGATCGTGCGGGCCTCATCATGGCCTCGACCAAGTTCGTCCGCCAATTCCTGCAGGTCGCCATCCTCGGTGTCGGCGCCTATCTCTCGGTGCAGCGCGAGATCTCGCCCGGCCTGATGATTGCCGCCTCGATCATGATGGGCCGTGCGCTTGCCCCGGTCGAGCAGGCGGTCGGCCAGTGGAAAGGCCTGATGGCGACACGCACCGCCTGGATCCGCCTGAAGGCGCTGTTCGATGCCGTCCCCCCCCAGCATGAGCGCACGCAGCTGCCCCCGCCCAAGGGCGCCATCTCGACCGAAGGCCTCGTCGTCACCGCTCCCAACCGCCAGATCCCGATCCTGAAGGGCATCACGTTCCAGGTCGAGCCGGGCGAGACCATCGCCTTGATCGGGCCGAGCGCGGCCGGCAAGTCGACGCTCGCCCGCACGCTCGTCGGCGCCTGGCCGATTGCCCAGGGCGCGGTGCGTCTGGATGGCTCGGATCTGCGCCACTACGATGCGGAGCGGCTCGGCCGGTTCATCGGCTACCTGCCCCAGGACGTGGAGCTGTTCGCCGGAACGATCTCCGAGAACATCGCCCGGCTCGGCCAGGTGGACGATGCGGAGGTGATCGCGGCCGCCGAGCTCGCCGGTGTCAACCAGATCATCCAGCAGCTTCCCGACGGCTACGACACCCAGATCGGGGAGGGCGGCGCTGTGCTCTCGGCGGGCCAGCGCCAGCGGATCGGACTTGCGCGCGCCGTCTATGGCACACCGAACCTGATCGTGCTCGACGAGCCCAATGCCAGCCTCGACCAGGCTGGCGACGAGGCGCTGACCGAAGCGCTGAAACGGATCAAGAGCCGCGGCACCACGATCGTCCTCGTCACCCACAAGCCGAACCTGCTGGGTGTCGCCGACAAGGTCATGGTGCTCGCCGAAGGCACCATGAAAATGTACGGACCGACCGAGCAGATCCTCGCACAGCTCCGTGGACCCCGCGCCGTGCCTGGGCCGACCGGCCCCAAGCCTGCCGAGCCGCAGCCTGCCTCGATCGCCGCCAATCCCTCTGAGCGGATCGCGCTCGCCTCCGACACCCGTGGAGCACGCTGATGAAAGAATTGAACCCCACCTCGCCGATCGCGTCGGGCGATCATCGACCCTGGGTCTGGGCCGGGTATGGTACGATCTTCCTGATGTTCGTGGTGCTGGGCGGCTGGGCGGCCTTCGCTAGGCTCGACAGCGCGGTGATGGCTTCTGGCACCGTCGCGGTCGAATCGAACCGCAAGATGATCCAGCACTTCGAGGGCGGCATCGTCGAAGAGGTGCTCGTCAAGGACACCCAGCACGTCAAGGCGGGCGAGGTGCTGCTGCGGCTGGAGAATACGCAGGCATCCGCCTCGCTCGAGACGATCCTGAGCCAGCTCGACGGCGCCCAGGCGCTCGAGGCCCGGCTCGGCGCGGAGAAGCAGAAGCTCGAGCGGGTCGTGTTCCCGGCCCGGCTGAAGGACCGGCTGAAGAACCCCACGACGATCAAGATGCTGCAGGATCAGGAGAACCAGCTCAAGGATCGCCGCGACAGCATCGAAGGCCAGCGCCAGATCCTGCTCTCGCGCATCGATCAGCTCTCACGCGAGATCGAAGGCACGCAATCGATCGCCGATACGACCCAAGGCCAGATCGTCAGCCTCGAGGACGAGATCGGTAAGGTCGCCAAGCTCGCCAAGCGCGGCCTGTTCCCGCAGAACCGCATGCACGCCATGGAGCGCGACCTGCTCCAGCAGCAGGGCCGCCTCGGCCAGACCCGCTCGGACATGCTGAAGAACGAGCAGGCGATTGGCGAGACCAGGCTCCAGATCATCCAGCTCGAGCAGAAGTTCCAGGAGGACGTGATCCAGCAGATGCGCGATACCCGCATCCAGATCGCCGAGCTCGAGGAGCGCCTGCGGGTGGCGACCGACGTGATGCAGCGGATCGAGATCCGGGCGCCGCAAGCAGGCATCGTGCAGAAGCTGCAGGTCCATACGATCGGCGGCGTGATCCGGGCCGGCGAGACGATCATGGAGCTGGTGCCAACCAACGACACCCTGCTCGTGCACGCCCAGGTCGCTCCCATCGATATCAACCATGTGGGCGTCGATATGCTCGCGGAAGTACGCTTTCCCGGCTTCAAGAGTCGCAACACGCCATCGATCTTCGGCACCGTCATGAGCTTGTCGGCCGACAGCTTGTTCGACGAGACGACGCGGCAGTACTACTATCTGGCCATCGTCGCGGTGAAGGAGGCCGACATCCCTGAGGAGTACCGCGGCAAGCTCACGCCCGGCATGCCGGCGGAGGTCATGATCGCCACCGGCGAGCGCACTGTCGCCGACTACCTGACCTCGCCGCTGTTCGACTCGATCCGCTATTCGATGCGCGAGCTGTAAGCCGCAATCAGTCCAGCCATGAAGCGAAGCCGGAGCCGAGATGCTCCGGCTTTTTCCCTATCCCGAGCCGGCGTAGGGTTGCGAGGTAAAATATTTCTCTCCGGGTTTCAAGTTTACTGGACGCGCGCATTCGACCCTGCTATCATGCGGTTATGTACACGAACCCACAGAAGCGATCGGATCCCGCCACACAGGAGCTTCGTCGAGAAGCTGGCTTGTGGCTGAAGGAGCTCCGCGAGGCGCGCGGCCTGTCCCAGCGAGAGCTCGCTGCGCGGGTCGGAACCGAATACTACACGTTCATCTCCCAGCTCGAGACGGGACGCGGCCGATTGCCTCCCGATCGCTACCTGGTGTGGGCGGACTCCCTCGGCGTGACACCGCGTGAGTTCGTGCAGCGGTTGATGCGCTACTATGATCCGGTCACCTACGGGATCCTGTTCGACGACGCCAGCACCAGCAGCGCACCGAGCTCGCGTGCGAGCGACAAGAATGTGGTGAGGATCGCGCGGAAGTAATGCCGCGCTCTCTTCTGCCGGGCTGAGCACCAGCCCGGAACATGCGATCAGCCAGCTGGTCGGCGGATCGGCGCTTCCAAAAGATGGCAAACGGGCTTGGCACGTTGCCTGCAGGGCAGCGGTCGATCGTGCTCGTCCTTGACTAAGCATCGGCCAGAGGCCGCCGGGAGACGTTCACGAAGTTCGCCAAGATAGGTAACAGTTTCACTGTAACAGCTTGGTTTTGCTACAACGCATGGCTATGATCAGGACGATCGAGACCTGCGCAATTGGTGAGGCGTCATGACGAGTGCGGTCGTTTCCCTGTGCGACATCCGAAACCGCAATATCGACTGGAGCAATCAGGAGCTCGCGGAGTTTCATCGGGTTGCCGGCATTCTGCGGAGGTCCGGGCTCGATGTGGAGATCGATCGCGGCTTGACGGACGAGGGCGACGCCTGGCTCGTCTACTGCCACGCCGAGACCGGCGATGTGATCGCCCATTTCGCCCGCATCGACGGGCAGTATGTGGTTGCGGCCCCCACGCTCGACCGCTCGCTGAAGGGACTGCGTTTCAACGATCTCGTCGACAGTTTCCTCGATCGCTGTCCGTTCATGCCGGCTCCAGGCCGCGCCCGGCCGGAGCAGCGCCGCGTGTTCGTGCATCCGCTGGCGGCGCTGACGGCGCTGATCGCAACGCTGTTCATGCTTTCCGACCTGTCGAAGGCGCAAGCTGCCGAAGCGAGCATGGCTCACGATGGCGACGCGCCCGCAACCAAGGCCATGCCACCCAAGGCCGTCGACGTCGTCCGCGATGTTTTCTACACGCGTGACGGCGAGGAGCACGCCTCCGATCGCCGTGACGGGCTCCGCTCGGGCGGCTCCGATGGCCATCGCGCCGAGATGGTGCTCGCGGCCATCGCCATCGCCGTTGCGATCGCCGCCGACGCCACCCATTCGAGCGGCAACGGGACGGCGGCCAACAGCCGGATGACGATCGCCGAGCTCACGGTCGTCGCGACCGCCACGCACGACGCCAACGGCTTGCCGCAGGACCACTGGCTGGATCGGTACGCCGCCGCCGAGACCGACGACTGGTCGAGGCAGGCGATGCCAGAGCCGCACCAGACTATCGCGGCAAGCGAAGCGGCTCCCGCCAGTGTCGAGGGTGATGCGACCGCTCTCGCTGATCCACTCGCCGCCATCATCATGCAGGCCGCCTCCGGGCCAGACCGGGTGGTCGGAGCGGGGGACCAGGATGGCCTCATCGATCTGCTCGACTGGAGCGCCGCACTGCCGGGCGTCTTGGCCGGCTCCAGCCGCACCGAGGCCCGCGAGCCTGCCCAGGCCACTGATGCCGTTTCCGAATCGAAGGGCGAGACCGCGCCCACGGCCGAGCATGCCTCGGGCGCCAGCAGCACGGTTGCCGAGACGGGCAACGAGCTGCAGAGCTTCCTCACCGCCCTGATCTGCGCCTTCGACGATCTCGGCATCGTGCTGGCGACGGACGAGGCAACCGGGCGCAAGCTCGAAGGGCTGACCGGCAACGTCCCGCCGGTGGACGATCCCGACGAGGATGAAACGCCGGTGGGGGGCGGCAATCCCGGACCGACAGCAGGTGGCACGGACGACAGCCTGAGCGGCGGCGATTCGATCGGTGGCGGCGGCACCGTGGACCCCCAGCCTGGCGGAGACGAGGGCCCGCGCGATCTCCCCCCTGTCGATCTCGACTTCTCCCTGTTCGACGCCTACGAGGTGATGATGGCGTTTGCCCGGGCGGCCGACGACGGCATCGGCGTCTACCAGAGCGGCACTGATTTCTACATGTACGAGCTGCCCGCGCTCGCGGCGGATCAGTCCTCGGTCGAGACCGAGCACCTGGGCACCAACACCGGCCTGAAGATCCATCTGATCGGCTTTACCGAGACCTTCAGCGAAGTGTGGCACGCGCTCGCCTGAGCCAGTCGAATGCGCATTGCGCATGGTCGGGCGCATTGCACGGCGTCGCGAGCCCGGTGCGTCCGTGAACACTCGGGCTGCAAATCCGCTCATTTTGACAATTAATTCGCTTCACTCCGGCTCCTGCCTTAGGCTCTCCTTCCAACCCGGTCGGGGTCGCAACGGCGTGCTTCCATGGACAGCCGGGAGGCTCGCCTCTATCGTCATCGGCTGGCTGGCTGAGCAATGATCGGACGCGCTTGCGCACGCCGATGCCGGCGAGGTTGAAGCAACAGGGAGGATCACGAATGAAATCCGGCAAGAATGGCTCGAAGGTGCTGAGCGCAACCCGCCGCGACGTGCTGAAGTACGGCGCGGCAGCCGCCGCAGCCACGTTCCCGATGCCTTTCGTCAATCGGGCATGGGCGCAGGCGGTCGAGCTCAACATGCTCGCCTGGTACGGCAATGGCGAGCCGGACATGGTCGCGGAGTTCGAGGCGGCGAACAACGTCAAGTTCAAGCCGAAGTACTATGCCGGCGGCGACAACATGATGGCCCTCATCTCCCAGTCGCCCCCAGGCACCTATGACGTGATCCTATCGGACGGCGAGTTCGTGCAGCAGCTGAATGCCGCCGGTTACGTCGAGGAGCTGAACGCGGCCGACTATCCCCTCGACGACGTCGTCTATGACGACTTCAAGCAGTTCCCCGGTCACTGGAAGGATGGCAAGCTCTACGCCATGATCTTCCGCACCGGCCATCTCGGCGTGTCCTACAACACCGAGAAGATCTCGGCCGAGGAAGCGGCGAGCTACGACGTATTCTGGAAGGCGGACGCCAAGGGCAAGGTCGGCCATTTCGACTGGCACCTGCCGAATCTCGGCATGATGAGCCTGAAGAACGGCAACGGCGCCAAGCTGTGGGATGTGGACGCCGCCGGCTGGAAAGCGATCCAGGACACCACCATGTCGCTGCGGCCGCAGGTCGGCGCCTTCTCCGACTACAACGGCACGTTCTCGGGCCTGAAGAACGGCGAGATGTGGCTGATGTGCGGCATCGGCGACTGGATCACCGGGGTGCTGCAGCGCGACGGCGCCAAGGTTTCCTCCGTGGTGCCCAAGCAAGGCGGCATCCAGTTCACCGAGTCCTGGTCGATCGGCAAGGGCACGCAGAAGGCCGACCTCGCGAAAAAGTTCGTGCAGTACATGGCGTCCCCCGAGGGCCAGGTGCACGGCGCGCGCATGGCCGCCTATCCCGGCTTCTGCGTGACGAAAGCCGGCATGAAGCTGTTGAACGACAAGGACCCGAAGGAAGCCCAGCGCACCGGCCAATACGACGGCGCGCCGAACCATCCGGTCACTCTCCTGAAGGACGGTCGCATCCACTACCGCAACACGCCCGTGCAGCAGGGCCTCGAGGATTGGAACGGCTTCTGGTCCGAGTATAAGAGTGCCTGAGCTTCCGCCTCTCCCCGTCAGCGGGGAGAGGGTGCCCGTCATGCCGAAGCTGCGCCTCCGACACGAAGGGCGGTTGAGGGGCAGCTCCAAGCTCTGAGCAAGCGGCCAGCCCTCTCCGCGTGAAGACGGGGAGAGGGCTGGCCACGGCTAGGTCTTCCGATGGCGACATCCTTACAGCATGGCGAAACGCTCGAGCGACCGCGCGGCCTCGACGTCTACCCCTATGTCTGGCGGCTGCCGCTGATCGTCTGGCAGGGGCTGTTCTTCGTCGGGCCGTTCGTCTTCATGGTCGCGATGTCGTTCTTCGTGGTGAAGAACTATCGCATGCAGCCGGACTTCGTGCTCGACAACTGGGTGAAGATGCTCGGCAAGGGCTTCTTCTGGGACGCCTACTGGCTGACGCTGTCGCTTGCCGTGGTATCGACCATTGTCACCAGCCTGATCGCCTTTCCCGCCGCCTATACGCTGTCCTTCCGGGCAAGCGAGACGGTCCGGCGCTGGGTGGTGTTCCTGCTCATCATTCCCTTCTTCACCAGCTACCTCGTGCGCACCTATTCCTGGCAGGTCCTGCTCGCGGAGAACGGCGTCTTCAACGCGATCTTCCGTTTCGTCGGCATCGGCACCATCACGATGCTCAACACGAAGTTCGCGACCCTCGTCGGCTATCTGACGCTCTGCCTGCCGCTCGCGGTCGTGCTGCAGACCTTCACGCTCGCCAACATCGACAAGCGGCTGGTGGAGGCCGCGCACAATCTCGGCTGCGGCCGCCTCCGAACGGTCTTCACCGTCGTGCTTCCGCTCGCCAAGACCGGCCTCGTCGTCGCGGCGGTGTTCACCTTCATCCTGTCCTTCGGCGATTTCGTCGCGCCCTACTACATGGGCGGCTCGAAGCCCCCGACGCTCTCGATCCTGATCGTCGACACGGTCAAGTCGGGCCAGCAATGGCCGCGATCGGCCGTCGTCGCGCTGACCATGATCGCGACGCTGCTGATCGTCGCCTTCTCCGCCGTCGGCTATGCCTATCGGAAGCCCACGTCATGAGCGGGCAGCCGATGACGACGGCACTGTGGATCCACACGGGCGCCGTGATCGCCTTCGTCTTCCTGCCGATCGCGACCGCCATCCTCTTCTCCTTCGATTCCAATCGCTTCCCCTCGATCCCGATGGGCGCGCTCACGACCCACTGGTACGCGCTCGCCTTCAACGATCCCAACGTCTGGGACGCGGCGCGCATCACGTTGACAGTGGCGTTGACCTCCTCGGGGCTCGCGACGCTGATCGGTTTCACCGCCGCCTACACGGATTTCCGCTTCCAGTTCGCCGGCAAGACGCTGTTCCTGATCCTGGCGCTGCTGCCCCCGACGATCCCCCTCATCATCATGGCGGTCGCCATGCTCGGCTGGTTCTCGAATTTCGGGCTATCCGGCCGGATCGTCTCGATCATCATCGCGCACACGGTCTTGTGCGCGCCCTTCGCCATGGCGATCATCAGGTTGCGGCTCAATCAGATGGACCCGGCGCTGGAGGCAGCCGCCTGGAATCTCGGCGCCTCGCAATGGCGCGCCATGCGCTCGGTGGTGCTGCCATTCTGCCTGCCCGCGATCATCGCGGCGCTCTGCCTCACGACCGCCGTCTCGGTCGACGAGTTCGCCATCGCCTGGTTCGTCTCGGGGCTCAACAAAACCATCCCCGTCTTCATCCTCGAGATCTTCACCGGCAACGTCGACCCGCGCGTCAACGCCATCGGCTCCATGGTCTTCATGATCTCGATCACGCTCGTCATCATCGCACAGGTGCTCGTCATGTCACGCTCAACGAAACCCGAGCCGAAACCATGACCGAGCCGCTGGTCGTGTTCGACAGGGTCGAGAAGCGCTTCGGCGATTTCACCGCAGTCAAGAGCATGAGCCTCGCGATCGAGGCCGGCGAGTTCATGTCGATCATGGGCCCGTCGGGCTGCGGCAAGACGACGACGCTGCGGATGCTCGCCGGCCTCGAGCGCCCGAGCGAAGGCGAGATCCGCCTCGCCGGCCGGGTCATGAACGACGTCCCGGCCCACGCCCGCGACACGCCCCTCGTCTGGCAGTCGCTCGCGCTGTTCCCGTTTCTGAACGCGCGCGAGAACGTCGAGTTCGGCCTGAAGATGCGCGGGCTCGGCGGCGCGGCGCGGCGCAAGAAGGCCATGGACTGGCTGGAGCGGCTCTCGATCGCCGAATTCGCGGAACGCGACGTCGCCTCCCTCTCGGGCGGCCAGCGCCAGCGCGTGGCGCTCGCCCGCTCGCTGGTGACGGAACCGCAGGTGCTGCTGCTCGACGAGCCGTTGTCGGCGCTCGACGCCCATCTCGTCATCCGGATGCAGAGCGTGCTGCAGAAACTGCAGCGCGACCTCGGCATCACCTTCGTCTACGTGACGCACTCGCAGTCGGAAGCCTTCGCCATGTCGGATCGCGTCGCCATCATGGCCAAGGGCGAGCTCGCCCAGGTGGGGGCGCCCAAGGACATCTACCGCACGCCGAAAAACCGGTTCGTCGCCGAGTTCGTGGGGCGCAACAACATCCTCTCGGGCAAGATCGCCGCGATCGAAGCGGATGGCGCGCTGATCGACACCGAGGCCGGCCGGCTGCGGGTGCGGCTCCCCGAGGGGATGGCGGCACGGACCGGCTCGCCGCTCTCGTTCGTGATCGCGGCCGACCTGGTGCAGCTCAGCGACCGCCGTCCGGCGTCGGGTAACGTCGTGCCCTGCCGGCTGATTTCCGAAGAGTTCGTCGGCGCCATGGTCACGCTGTTTCTGGAGACCGAGAGCGGCATCGAGTTGAAGGCGCAAGTCCAGCAGCGCGAGCTCGATACCATCGACCTGAAGTCGGGTGCCACGCTCTATTTGAGCTGGCCGGCCGAGCGGGCGCATGTGTTGAAGGCTTGAGGAATGGCAGGGAAGCGATGGCGAAATCAGTGAAGGCGAAGGCGGCAAAACTCACGGCGGCCGACAGGAAATTCCTGCGGATGGCCTATGAGGAGGCCAAAGCCGGCTACGAGGAGGGCGGTTGCCCGATCGGCAGCGTGCTGGCGGAAGGATCGCGGCTGATCGCGCGCGGCCGCAACCAGCGCGTCCAGGGCGGCGACCCGATTGCCCATGGCGAGATGGATTGCCTGAGGAAGGCCGGCCGCCAGCAGAGCTACCGCCAGATGACGCTCTATACCTCGCTCAGCCCGTGCATGATGTGCTCGGGGACGATCGTGCAATTCAGGATTCCCCGGGTCGTGATCGCTGACAACACGAATTTCGGCGGCAACGAGGAATTCCTGCGCAGCCGCGGCGTCGAGGTGATCATCGCCGAGGACCAGGATGCCGTCGCCCTGATGGCCCGCTTCATCACCGAGCGCCCCGACCTCTGGAACGAGGATATCGCGGAGGAGTAGGACGTTCTGGCGTAGGCTGGTGCTGAGGCGGGTCCTTGCCCGCCGAAGCCCAGCGAGCCCAATGCTGGGCTTCTCCCGCGAAGAGCGGTTTCAGCGCCAGCCTACGGGCCGCGTTGCTGCGTCGGTGACGGCCTCGCCTTCACCCGCCCGCGATCGCCCCCACGATCAGCAGCGGCTCCTTGCCCGTGGCGACCGCCTCGGGCAGCAGCGCTTCCGGTGGCTCGTGGGAGAGGTCGCGCTGGCAGGCAAAGAAGCGCAGGAAAGGGCGGCGTTTTCCCGTGCCCGGATCGCGGATGGTCCCGCGCAAGGGTGGATACAGCGCTTCGAGCGCATCGATGACGCTCGCCTGCGTGACGGGGCCCGCCACCTCGACCACGACCTCGCGGTCGACGCGAGCGAGCACCCGCAGTTGCGATGGCAGCACGACCCGGATCATGGCAGCGTCTGCACCTCGACCGAGACCACCGCGGGCAGATCGCGCACGATCGCGGACCAGCTGTCGCCGGCATCGGCCGAGGCATAGATCTGCCCGCCGGTGGTGCCGAAATAGACGCCGCACGCGTCCAGCGTATCGACCGCCATGGCGTCGCGCAGCACGTTCACATAGCAGTCCTGCTGTGGCAGGCCCTTGGTCAGTGCCTCCCACTCGTTGCCGCCCGCCCGGCTGCGATAGACCCGCAGCTTGCCGTCGGGGGGATAGTGCTCGGCATCGCTCTTGATCGGCACCACATAGACGGTGTCGGGCTCATGGGCATGCACGTCGACGACGAAGCCGAAATCGGAGGGCAGGTTGCCGCTGATCTCGCGCCAGGTGTCGCCGGCATCATCGCTGCGCATCACGTCCCAATGCTTCTGCATGAACAGCACGTTCGGCCGCGAGCGATGCATGGCGAGGCGATGCACGCAATGGCCGACCTCGGCCGTCGGATCGGGGATGTAGAGCGAGTTGAGGCCCTTGTTGATCGGGCGCCAGGTCAGGCCGGCATCGTCCGAGCGGAAGGCGCCGGCCGCCGAGATCGCCACGTAGATGCGCTGGCTGTTGCTGGGATCGAGGATGATGGTGTGCAGGCACAGCCCGCCCGCGCCCGGCTGCCAGCTCGGCCCCGAGCCGTGCTCGCGCAAACCCGAGAGCTCCGACCAGCTCTTTCCCCCGTCCCTCGAGCGAAACAGTGCCGCATCCTCGATGCCGGCGTAGACGGTGTCGGG
>JANNSW010000127.1:0-2962 GCA_031403055.1 Hyphomicrobiaceae bacterium
CTCCTGTCGAAGGTCATCCGCGCCGACCTGTCGAACGAGGCTTTCCCCTTCGGCACCGTCAGGCAAGTCGAGCTTGGCATGGCGCTGGTGCGCGCGCACCGCATCACCTATGTCGGCGAGCTGGGCTGGGAGATCTATGTCACGGCCGATCTGGCACGGCACGTCTTCGACACGATCTGGACCGCTGGCGAACCCATGGGCCTCAAGCCATGCGGGCTGCATGTGCTCGACAGCTGCCGCATCGAGAAAGCCTACCGCCACATGGGCCACGACATGAGCGACGAGGAGCACGTGCTCGAAGCCGGCCTCGGCTTTGCGGTCAAGACCGACAAGAAATCCGGTCGTTTCGGCGATTTCATCGGCCGCGAGGCCGTACTGGCGAAGAAGCAGGCCGGGCTGTCGAAGCGGCTGGTGCAGCTCAAGCTCGACGATCCGGAGCCCCTCCTCTATCACCACGAGCCGATCTGGCGCGACGGCAAGCTCTGCGGCTACGTCAACAGCGCCAACTACGGGCACTACCTCGGCGGCGCCATCGCGCTCGGCTACGTGCGCTGCGATCCGAGCGAAAAGCCCAGCGACATCGAGCGCTCCAAGTTCGAGATCGACGTCGGCGGCACCAGGTTCATGGCAAAAGCGAGCTTCAAGCCGATGCACGATCCCGACGCCAAGCGGGTGAAGATGTAGGCTGCTCGTTAGCTGTTCGTAGGCTGGGCTGAGCCCGTCGCGAAGCCCAGCATTCGCGGCGCTGGGCTTCGGCCTGCGGCCTCAGCGCCAGCCTACGGCGTGAAATCTGTTGGAGGCTGGCGATGCGCACCTATCAGCGCATGCGGATTGCGGGCGGTACCTACTTCTTCACTGTCGTGACGCACGAGCGCACGCCGCTCTTCACGGACGCCAACGCAATCGAGTGCCTCGCGCGCGTCGTTCAAGCCGTCAGGCAGCGCCATCCCTTCGAAATCATCGCCGAGATCGTCCTTCCCGATCATATCCACATGATCTGGACCCTACCCGACCATGACAGCGACTATTCGAACCGCTGGATGCTCATCAAGAGTGGACTGAGCCGACAGCTGGCGCGTCCAGGATCGGAGATCATCTCCGCCAGTCGGGCTCGCCGGCGCGAGCGCGCCATCTGGCAACGACGGTTCTGGGAGCACACCGTTCGCGACGACGTCGAGCTCGGGCGCTGCATCGACTACATCCATTGGAACGCCGTGAAGCACGGCTTGGTGCAGCGCCCGTCGGCATGGCCGAGCAGCTCATTCCATTCGCATGTGCGGGAGGGACGATATCCAGCCGATTGGATGCCGGAAGCCATTCCTGAGTTCGCGACGCCCCGCGCATGGGACTGAGGCTTCGTTGCCGAGATGATCGACGGCGGTTGGTCATTCGTAGGCTGGGCTGAGCCCTTCGCGAAGCCCAGCATTCGCGGCGCTGGGCGTCGGCCGTTCCGGCCTCAGCGCCAGCCTACGGCGATCAACGCGCCGAGGGGCTGCCCCCATTCGACCCGTAGGCTGGGCTGAGCCCTTCGCGAAGCCCAGCATTCCGGGCGCTGGGCTTCGGCCGTTCCGGCCTCAGCGCCAGCCTACGGCGATCAACGCGCCGAGGGTCGCCCTCATTCGACCCGTAGTCTGGGCTGAGCCCTCCGCGAAGCCCAGCATTCGGGGCGCTGGGCTTCGGCCTATGGCCTCAGCGCCAGCCTACGAGAGCGGCTTCAACCGCGCCTCGATCTCCGCGCGTTTCCCCTCGAGAAACGGCGGCAGTGACAGCGTCTCGCCCAGGCTCTCCAACGGCTCGTCGGCGGCAAAGCCTGGGCCATCGGTCGCCAGCTCGAACAGCACGCCGCCGGGCTCACGGAAATAGAGCGAGCGGAAGTAGTAGCGCTCGACCTCGCCCGAGTTGCGCACTCCAGCTGCCGTGAGCCGCTCAGTCCAGGCCGTGAGCGCCGCGCGATCGGGCACGCGGAAGGCCACGTGATGCACGCCGCCCGCGCCCGGTTGTGCAGACGCAGCCCCCGCCTCCTCCAGCACATGCAACTCGGCCGACGGTCCGCCCGGCCCCATGCCGAACACGTGGACCGGTGCGCCGCCGTGGTCGGGCGAGGCGAAGTCCCTGAGCCGGCGCATGCCGATGACGTCGACCAGCACCCGCTCGGTCCGCGCGAGCCGCGGCACGCTGATCGTGATGGCGGCGAGCGCCTTTAACTGATGCTGCTCCGGCACCGGGCTGCGCTCCCAGGGGTGCTCCGGCAAGCCACCATCCGCGATCAGCAGCAGCCGCTGGCCTTCCGGGTCCTCGAAGCGAAGCGTGGCCCGGCCGTCCCGCTCGACGATCTCGCCGGCGCCCGGCAGCCGGTCACGCCAGAAGGCGAGACTGTCGGCTCTGGCAACGGTGTAGCCCGTGCTGGCGACCGAGCAGGTGCCGCGGCTCTCGCGTCCGACCGGCCAGTCGAAGAAGGTGATGTCGGAGCCGGGGGAGGCGGCACCGTCGGCGTAGAAGAGATGGTAGGCCGTGGTGTCGTCCTGGTTGACCGTCTTCTTGACGAGCCTCAATCCCAGCGTGCGCGTGTAGAAGGCGACGTTCCCCGGAGCGTCAGCCGTCACTGCCGTCAGGTGGTGGAAGCCGCCGAGCTCGAGGCTCATGGGGTTCTCCTTGCGTTGGCTGGCCATCTATCGCCTTTGCACTGCCATTGCTATCACCACACCATGGCGGGCAACATGATTCGCATCATCGGCATCGATCCGGGGCTCCGGCGCACCGGCTGGGGCATCATCGACACGGATGGCGTGCGGCTCTCCTATGTGGCGAGCGGCGTCATCACCTCGCAGGCCGAAGACGAGCTCGCCTATCGGTTGCTCGACCTCTACAAGGGCTTGACCTCGGTCATCGCCGCACACAAGCCGCGTGAGGCGGCCGTGGAGGAAACCTTCGTCAACGAGAATGCGCGCGCAACCCTGAAGCT
>JANNSW010000128.1:0-5971 GCA_031403055.1 Hyphomicrobiaceae bacterium
TGTACGAATGGCTCGATGGGGCCGACATTCCTTCGATGCAGCAAAAGGCCAAGCAGGGCGCGCGTTTCGTGACGCATCGCTATCGCTGGCTCGAAGACGTGCCATTGCGCGATGGCAAGGACGCCCTGCTGGCGAACTGGCTCGAGATCGAGATCGTCGTGTCGGAGACGCGCTTCCAGCACGACCCCTCAGGCAAGGTGACGTACCGCAACAGCTTCGTCACCGATCTACCCGTGAACGCGGGCAATGTCGCCGAGCTGGCCGCCTGCGGACGATCGCGCTGGAAGATCGAGAACGAGAGCTTCAATACGCTGAAGACGAAAGGCTACAATCTCGAGCACAATTTCGGTCACGGCAAAGACAATCTCTCAGCCGTCCTGGCCACGATGAGCCTGATCGCATTCGCCATGCACACGGTGGCCGACCTCGTCGACGCCGCGTGGAAAGTGGCACGGGCGGCTGTCGGCACCCGCAAGCGCTTCTTCGAGGAATTGCGCGTCATCACCACGTATCTGGTGTTCCCGAGCTGGTCCCTGCTCGTCGAGACCCTGACCGCAGGCAAACCACCGCCCGCTGTGCTCCGCGGCTGACGCCGCCCGTCAGCCGCCAGCTGTCCTCGCTTCAGAACAACTTTCTGCCATCGCCACCGCCGTAGCCGTCACATTGAGAATTGCTGGTGTGGGTTTGCGAACCAGCGCGAAACAGTTAGGCTCGATTCGCTGCTTTGGCGCGGGAGGGCGAGGCAATCGGCAAGGATCAAATCGACGAGCTGGTCGCGCGCGAGGCGACCTCGGGCGAGGATGCGGGCACCTTCGCGCTCAGTCTCGGGCTCGAGCGCATCGGTCTTGCCTCGCTGAAGGCTCCGCTCCTGATGCTGCTCGTCATGCTGGCGCTGGCTGTGGGCGCCTGGCTCGGCATCAGCCGGATCAAGGTCGATGATTCGCTGACCGAGCTGTTCCGCACCAACTCGGCCGAGTTCAGGCAGTACGAGGAGCTGTCGAACCGGTTTCCCTCGAGCGAGTTCGACGTGCTGGTGGTCGCGGAAAGCGACAAGCTGCTCGAGCGCGACAAAGTGGCCGCGCTGCGCGAGCTGGTGACCGAATTGCAGCTCGTCGACTCGATGACGGGTCTCGTCTCGCTGTTCTCGGCGCGCGAGGCCCCGACCGCCGGTGGCCTGCCGCCGCCGCTCTTTCCCGATGCCCTCCCCGAGGGGGCTGCCTACGACGCCCTGATCGAGCGCGTGAAGGCCAACGAGATCATTAAGGGCAAGCTGATCTCGCAGGATGGCACGCTCGCCCTCATCGTGTTGGCGCTCGATCGCAAGATCGTCGAGAGCCGCGGCCTCCGGGAGGCGGTCGGCGAGATCCAGGCAACCGTCGACGAGAAGCTCGCCGGCACCGGCATCCGGGCGCAATTGTCGGGCGCGCCGGTGATGCAACTCGAGATCCGCAACTCGGTCGAGCGCGACCAGTTCCTCTACAACGGGCTCGGTTTTCTGCTGGGCGTGCTGATCGCGCTCGCCTTTTTCCGCCGCATCTCGCTGATGCTGATGACCGCGATGCCGCCGGTGATCGCCATCGTCTGGTCGCTCGGTACGCTGGGCTGGCTCGATTTCCGCCTGAACCTCTTTCTCAACGTCATGACACCGCTGATCATGGTGATGGCGTTCTCGGATTCGATGCAGATCACCTGCGCCGTGCGCGACCGGTTGATCGCTGGCGACAGCAAAACTGCGGCGCTGCGCTGGGCGATCCTGACCATCGGCCCGGCCTGCGTCCTGACGGATGCGACGGCCGGCCTCTCGTTCGTGACGCTGTTGTTCTCCGATTCGGCGCTGATCCGGGCGTTCGGAATGGCGGGCGCGATCTCAACACTCATCTCCTTCATCGCCGTGATCATGGTCATTCCGCTGTTGGGTATGCTGCTGATTCGCGACGATGGCAGTCTCAAAGGCGCAACCGGGGGTGAGGACTGGGCCATGGACGGGGTCAAGCGTGGGGTTGGCGCGCTGACGGCCAGTGTGGTTGCAAGGCCGGCAATGTTCTCGCTACTCGGGCTGCTGCTCGTTGCGGGCTTTGGCTGGCTTCACCTCAGCCTCGAGCCGCGCTACCGGCTCGCCGACCAGGTGCCGGATCGCGAGCAGGCTGTCGCGGCCGGCGAGCGGCTCGATGCCAAGCTGACCGGTGCCAACCCGATCCATGTGCTGATCGAGCTGCCGGCGGGCCGCGATCTCTACGATCCCCGTACGCTCGACAGCATCGCGGCGGTGCATGCGATCCTCGAAAAACAGTCGGGCGTCGGCAATGTCTGGTCGCTGGAGACGCTGCGCCGCTGGATCGAGGAAAAGGTCGGCTCCAAGGATACGGCGGTGCTGCGGCGTTACGTCGACATCCTGCCGGCGCACCTGACGCAGCGCTTCATTGCGGTCGACAAGACCGCGGTCGTCGTCACCGGCCGCATTCCCGACGAGGATTCGAGCCGAATCCTGCCGATCATCAAGGCCTTGGATGCGAGCATGGATCGCGTGCGCAAGGCCGATGCCGAAATCGAGATCAGTGTGACAGGGCTTTCCGCGATCGCCGCCCGCAACAGCGCCGAGATGATCGGGCAGCTCAACCACAGTCTGACCGTCGAGATGGTGTTCGTCGCGGCGCTGATCGGCCTTGCTTTCCGCTCGGTTGTGATTGCGCTCGTCAGCACGTTGCCGGGGCTGTTCCCGATCGTCGCCTCGGGTGCGCTGCTGTTTGCGCTGGGCGAAGGGCTGCAATTTGCTTCGATCATCGCCCTGACGGTCGCCTTCGGCCTTGGGCTCGATGCGACCATCCACTATCTGAACCGTTTGCGGCTGGAGGACCGGCCTGGCGAGGATCCCGCGCTCGGCGTCACGCGGGCGGCGATTTTGATGGGCCCCGCCCTGGTGCTGACGACGGTGGTGCTCGCCTGCGGGCTCGCGGTCACCGTCTTCTCCGATCTGCCCTCGCTCAGGCTGTTCGGGGCGCTCTGCGCGGTCACGCTGATGGCGGCGCTGGTGGGAGACCTGGTAATCCTGCCGGCGACGCTGTTGCTGGTGCGCCGCTGGACGCGCCGGTGGTCAATCCGAGGGCCGGGAAGCTGAGCTCCCGGCCCTTCGTTGCGACATTGGATAGATAGTGGCTTCGATCCGCCCGTCAGCCCTTCCTCAGGCCGATCGTGACGCTCGAGATGTCGATGCCCTGGGGGACGATCGAGACGGTCTGAGCACTGCCGTTCAGCGTGACTGACATGGAGGCGCTGAATTTGTCGCCCGTGACGTTGAGCCGAAGCCCACTCGTCGTCGCCTTGCCAGACAGGCTGCCGCCCGCACTGTTCTTGGTTTCCTTCCAGGTGCCAGAGAGCGAGCCGCCGCCACCCTGCTCCATGGCGCTGCGAACCTCGAAGCTGTAGCTCGCGCTGGCGCAGCGGATGTTCTGCTCGAGGCCCTTGCCGCCGCTCACCACGAAGTAAGTGGCTTTGCATTTGATGTTCTCGGTTCCGCCATCGGCCAGCTTGATGGTGCCGTTCCCGACCCAACGGCCGGCATAGGTCTTGAAGTCGACCTCCGCGGCGGCGCTGTCCCGCGGGATGGCCGCCAAGGCGGCAAAGGCCGCCAAGCCTGCCACCAGCGCACCCCGTCCAACCACCTGCAGACAACTGCTGAGCTGCATACCACGCTCCTCCTTCTGTTCCGGATCGTCCAAGACTTGTCTTGCCGCGTGCTCGAGCCCAGATCGCAGCGACCTGGACTCGAGCATTCCGCGGCCTACTTGGACAGATCCTCGATCACCTTGATCGGCAGCATCACGATGGTATCGATGGTGGCGATGATTTGCGTCAGCGGATCGTCGGACGTGGCCTCGCCGGCGAGCGAGGTGCTCGCTGCGAGCGCGCAAAGGCCAGACGTGAGCACGGCGATAGCCAGCAACCTCTTCATGGTTCAGCCTCCCAGATTGAATCGGAGAAGTGACGCTATCACAAAATCAAGTCGCTTGCTGGTACCTCGTGTCCACAACTGGCTTTCTTTCGTGCGTCCCGGTCCAGCCGGGATGGTCGGGGCCCGCGGCGGCGGCGCCGCCCGCCTTTCAGGTTGATCGCGCGGCCGCACTCCCCTAGGATTCGTCTCCCTGTACCCAGCCCTTTGCAACCGCCAGAGCCCCATGCGCCCCTCCAAGCGTCAAACCGACGAGCTTCGTCCCGTGTCGATCGAGCGTGCCGTCTCGATGCATGCCGAAGGCTCGTGCCTGATCAAGTTCGGCAACACCCACGTGCTCTGCACGGCGAGCCTGGAGGAAAGGTTGCCGCCTTGGCTGAAGGGTCAGGGGCGCGGCTGGGTGACGGCGGAGTACGCGATGCTGCCGCGTGCGACCACCGAGCGCACCCGCCGCGAGGTGACGCAGGGCCATGCATCCGGCCGCACCCAGGAGATCCAGCGCCTGATCGGCCGCTCGCTGCGCGCCGTCGTCGATCTGGAGAAGCTCGGCGAGCGCCAGATCACGGTCGACTGCGACGTGATCCAGGCCGATGGCGGCACCCGTACCGCGTCGATAACCGGCGCCTGGGTCGCGCTGTCGGACTGCATCGCCTGGATGCAGGCCCGCGACATGTTGAAGTCACCCGTGCTGCGCGATCAGGTCGCGGCCGTTTCCTGCGGCCTCTACAAGGGCGCGCCCGTGCTCGACCTCGACTATGCGGAGGATTCCAACGCCGAGGCCGACGCCAACTTCGTGATGACAGGCACAGGCGGCATCGTCGAGGTGCAGGGCACGGCCGAGACCAAGCCCTTCAGCCAGGACAGCTTCGATCAGCTGATGGGGCTCGCCCGCAAGGGCATCAAGGAGCTGGTCGATCTGCAGAAGTTCGCGGTCGGCTGAGGGAGGTCGGGCGATGCGAGCGGCGGCGATCCTCGAGACCGTGCTCTACGCAACCGATCTCGATGCGGCGGAAGCCTTCTACCGGGACGTGCTCGGACTCGATGTCGTCAGCCGGCTCGCCGGCCGGCAGGTGTTCTTGCGCGTCGGCAGCCAGATGCTGCTCGTCTTCAACCCGGCGGCGACGCTGCTGCCGTCGGCGAACCTCGCCATGCCGGTGCCTTCGCATGGCGCCGAAGGCGAGGGGCACGTCTGCTTCTCGGCCTCAGGCCAGGAAATCGAAGCCTGGCGGACGGCGCTCGTTGCCAGCGGCGTCGAGATCGAGGCCGATTTCGTCTGGCCGGGCGGCGGGCGCTCGCTCTACTTCCGCGATCCCGCCGGCAACTCGGTCGAGCTCGCCGAGCCGCGCATCTGGGGTCTGTGATGGGTGTGCGGCTGGCACCGGGTGAGCGGCTCGTGATCGCCAGCCACAACCCGGGCAAGCTGCGCGAGATCGCCGAGCTGCTCGCACCCTATGCGATCGACGTCGTATCGGCGGGCGACCTCGGCCTGCCCGAGCCCGACGAGACGGAGGCGACGTTTGCCGGCAATGCGCGCCTCAAGGCCGTCGCGGCGGCTAAGGGTTCCGGGTTGAAGGCGCTGTCGGATGATTCGGGCCTCGAGGTCGCAGCGCTCGGCGGCGCGCCTGGCATCTATTCCGCCCGCTGGGCCGGGGCGTCCAAGGATTTCGGACAAGCCATGCAACGCGTCGAGGCCGAGCTTGTCTCCAAGGCAGCGGTTCTGCCGGCGGCGCGCCGCGCTCATTTCAGCTGTGCGCTCTGCCTTGCGGCACCAGGGGGTGAATCCGAGGTGTTCGAGGGCAAGGTGCTCGGTCGACTGGTCTGGCCGCCCCGCGGCTCGCAGGGATTTGGCTACGACGCGATGTTCCTGCCCGACGGCCACAAGTCGACGTTCGGCGAGATGGAGCCGGCCGCCAAGCACGCCATCTCCCACCGCGCCATCGCGTTCGAGCTGTTCATAGCGGCGTGCCTGGCCTGACGCGTTCATCCTCACCCGAGATCGAGATCCTTGCGATGCCGGATGAACGG
>JANNSW010000129.1:0-3643 GCA_031403055.1 Hyphomicrobiaceae bacterium
TTCTTGCCGAGGAGCTTCATGGTAATCTTCTCGGCCTGCCCCGCCGGCATGATCCCGACACGTGCGAAGCCCTTTACGGTCTCGACGATTTCCGCATCCATGCGCGAGCTACGCTTCGCCGTCTTGCTCATAGGGAACCTCCCGCAGCTCGCCATTCGTCACGGCAACAACGATCTTCGTCTCGCTCGCGGCCAGCACAACCGAGGCCGCTGCTCGCTAATGATCGAGCTGGTCACTGGTGATGTTGTCCCGTTCGCTCTTGGCAAAGCCGAACAGGAAAACCGCACGCTCGTCCGTGCCGTAGGCGACGGGAACCCTCCAACCCCGTGAGCGGCCCTGACCTGGCCGCGCCACGCGTTGCTTGATAACGCCGCCTCCGAGGTCGGCGTCGAGCAGTCCACGTTCGGCTCTCGCAATTGCGTCGGTCAGACGGTCGTCGCGAATACCTTCGGCCTTGGCGTATCGGCCAAATGCCTTGGTGACGTAGACCCGCAAGGCCGCCTCTCTCGCGCTGTGCACTATAAGTCATCGCGCTATGGATTGCAATGTGCACAGGCGCCCGCCGCATCAGCCCGCATGCTCATGATCATGCCCGCAGCCCGGCCCATGCACGTGGTCGTGGTCGTGCTGGCCTGGGAACACCAGCGCCCGCTGCATGATCTTCTCGCTCGAGCGCGCGTCCGTCTCCATCACCAGTCCCATGATCTCGGCGCCCAGGATCATGTCGTCGGGGTGGCCGAAATAGTGGCGCCTGAGCCTGCCCTCGCGATCGAAAATCAGAAGCGTCGGGGTGCCGCGCATCTCGTAGGCGGCCATGGTTGCGGGAATGCCGGTGCCGTTGGGCTTGTCGATGCCGACCGGGAAGCCGAGCCGGTACTCGTGCAGGAAGGCGGCGAGCGATTTTTCCCCCATCGCCTCGTGGTGCTCGAACACACAATGCAGCCCGATCACGGTGAGGCTCTCGGCGCTGAAGCGCTGGCGCAGCTTCTGCACCTGCGGCAGGCCAGTCGAAACGCAGCCTGGGCACAGCATCTGGAACGCGAACACGGCGACGACCTTGCCCTGCTGGCTCTTCAGGTCGATCGGCGTCTCGCTGTTGAGCCACTTGGCGACTTTGAGGGCCGGCGGTTTCTCGAGATTGATCATGGCGCGTCCTTCTGGATTTGGTGGGGACGATCTAGCCGAGCGCGTCGCCATCCACAACCTCGCTGTGTCGGGAGCTTTGGGGGAGGCTTGACAGCGAGGCAGCCGGAGGCGCAAGCGCGCAGCAAAGAGGAGAAAGCCCGATGCCGACCATGCCGCGACCCGACCGCCAAGCCGCCCGCGCCCGTCTCGTCGCGATCGTGGGGGAGCGCTCATTCCAGAGCGGCGTCGAGGTGAAGCTCGCCTCTGGCCGCCTGTCGAGCTTCTACTTCAACCTGAAGCCGACCATGCTGCACCCGGAGGGCGCACGGCTGATCGGATCGTTGGTGCTCGACGCGATCGGCGACGACCGGGCGGACCTCGTCGGCGGCCTCGAGATGGGCGCGGTGCCGATTGCGGCCGCTGTCGCTGCCATCAGCTCGGCCGAGGGCCGGCCGGTTGGAGCTTTCTTCGTGCGCAAGGCCGCCAAGGAGCACGGCACCAGGAGCCTGATCGAGGGGCTGGCCAAGGGCGAGATGCTGACCGGGCGGCGCGTGGTTGTCGTGGAGGACGTGACGACGACCGGTGGCTCGGCGTTGAAAGCGGCGCAAGCCGCGCGTGCCGAGGGTGCCATCGTCGTCCGGGTGGTGACGGTGCTCGATCGCCAGGAGGGCGCGGAGGACGCTTTCCGTCAGGCCGGGCTTGCGTTCACCCCGATCCTGACGCTCGCCGACTTCACCTGAGTTGAGCGGCCGCCTACAGGCCCAACTCCATGAACACCGACGCGGGATGATCGGGATAGTCGCCATAGGGCCCACGCTCGACAAAGCCCGCCGCCCGGTAGAGGCGCAGCGCATCGTCTGAGAAATTGCCAGTCTCGAGCCGCATCAGCGGCAGGCCCTCGCCTCGCGCCGTCTCGATGAGCCGCGCGAGCATCTGCCGGCCGATGCCGAGTCCGCGCGCTTCGGGGCGCAGGTACATGCGCTTCACCTCGCCATATTCCAGAGCCTTCACCCAGAGCGCGCCGCAACCGAGCGCTTCCCCGCCCCGGCGCGCCACCAGAAACCGCACGTCGGGCGCGGCAAGCGTCTCGATGTCGAGGAAATGGTTGGCTTCCGCCGGGTAGATGCCGAGATGAAAGTCGTCGAGCGCACGGATCAGAGCCAGCACGTCGGGCTGGCGCGGGTCCTCGAGGGCGATGCGGATGTCGTTCATCGGGTCTGGCCTGCCGGCGGTGGGAATGGACTTGCTTGACTATGGCCTCGGCTGCAGTTGCGCAAGACGGCGCAGCATGGCATCCCAACTCCCATGATCGGTCTTTTCGATTCAGGCCATGGCGGCTTGACCGTCCTTCGCGCAGTCACCCCGCGCTTTCCAGGGGTGCGCTTCGTCTATCTGGGCGACCACGCCAATGTGCCCTACGGCAATCGCCCCTCCGAGGAGATCGTCGCGCTCACCCGCGAGGGCATCGAAGCCCTGTTCGGTCTGGGGTGCCGGCTCGTCATGCTCGCCTGCAACACGGCAACCGCCGTTGCCGCGCGCACGTTGCAGCGCGACTGGTTGCCGGCGAGCCGCTGGGCCGGCACCCACAACGTGCTCGGCATCATCGCGCCGACGGTCGAAGCCGCAACGCAGACGCCGTGGGCGGTGACCTCGCCGCAATATCCCCAGAAGTACAATACCGATCTGATCGCCGTGCTCGCGACGCGGCGCACGGTTGCCTCGGGCGTGTTCCCCGAGGAGATCCGCAAGCGCTGCCCCAAGGTCGAGGTGGTGCAGCAGGCTTGTCCCGAGCTGGCCGGCGCGATCGAGGCGGAGCGGCCGGGTCCCGAGCTGGCGGCGTTGGTCGGACGCTATGTGGGGGAGCTGACCGCGGCACTCGATGGCCGCCCGCTGCACCGTGCCATTCTGGGCTGCACTCACTACGCCCTGGTCGAGGATCTGTTCCGGGCGCGTCTGCCGGCCACGACGCGCCTGCTGTCCCAGCCCGACATCGTTGCCGACAGCCTGGAGGACTATCTCGCGCGACATCCGCGCTATCTGGGCGAGATGGGTGAGGGTGCCGTGCCGCCGCTGGTGTTGACGACGGGGGATCTTGCGGCGATTGCGCCGGCGATCCAGCGGTTCTGGCCCGAGCACCCCCCCTTCGAGAGCGTCGCGCTGGCGAGAAAGATCACGAGCTGAGCGCCAGGGCGCAGGATATTGTATCAATATTGTAACGCATGTAACGTGTTGTTCCGTTGGGAACATAAGCAACACATTGAAACAAATCGAATTTACCTGATGCCTCCCGAGAAACGTATCAACGCCCTGGGACATTGCGAAGCCCTGACCCAAATCATGGTCAGCGGCGGACGACAGAAGATCGAACGATCCAGCGCCGGCCGAAAGCAGAAGCAACCTCACCCGAACCTCGGGATGATCACGGGAGAATGACCATGATGAAGAAGCTCACCCTCGCCGCCGCCGCTGCCGCCATGCTGGCCACCATGGCCGTCGGCTCCGCCCCCGCCGAAGCCGG
>JANNSW010000130.1:0-2149 GCA_031403055.1 Hyphomicrobiaceae bacterium
CCGGATGCGGACCGTGTACGGTGTAGGCAAGGCTGCGACCGGAGCAGGCCTGCTCGAGCACGCGCATCCGCCCCGCGACCAGCTTTCCCCCCACCACCAGATCGAGGTCGTAGAACGGCAGCTCCGCCGTGTCGGCCCCAAGCCGTTCGATCTCGTCGAGATGAGTGCCGAGATGGCCGAGATCGCCCCTCGCTTTCATGACGGTCATTCCGACGCGCGGACGGGTCATTGGGCCCCCTTTTGCTGGACAGGCTGGCTGAGTAGCATGTCGGTTGCGCGACAATACCGGCTGAAGCGGTCAGTGATGACCGGTCTTGGCCGCGATGACGGCGACCAGGACGGCCACCTTTGCGCTGAAATCAGAGGATCGCGTTCTTGATCGCGGCGCCCGATGCCAGGCGCTCGAGGTTGTCGAGCAGCAGGTCGATCACGTTCTCCTCGTAGCGCCGGGTCTCACCGCCGGTGTGGGATGTCAGCAGCACGTTCTCCAACGTCCAGAGTGGCGAAGCCGGGTCGGGCGGCTCGGGGTCGGTCACGTCGATGCCGGCGCCGGCGATCCGGCCACTGCGCAGTGCCTCGATCAGCGCGGCCTCCTCGACGCAGCCGCCGCGCGCGACGTTGATCAGATAGGCCGTCGGCTTCATCGCAGCCAACGCCTGTTCATCGATGATGCGCCGCGTATCCTCGTTCAGCGGACATGCGAGCACCACCACGTCGGCACGCGCCAGCAGCATCGGCAGCGCATTGCGCGGATGCACCTCGTCGACATCGGCAGCCGGTGCCGACACCTCCCGGCGGATGGCGATCACCGTCATGCCGAAGGCCTTGGCGAGCATTGCGATCCGGCTGCCAATGCGCCCCAACCCAACCAGCAGCATGGTCTTGCCGGGCAACTCCTCCTCGCGCCGGCCAATCTCGGAGATCATGCCTCGCCAGTGGGCCGTTCTCTGATGGTCGCGGCCAGTGTGAAGCTGGCGGGTGAGCGCAAGCAGCAGAGCGATCGCATGCTCGCTGACTGCATTTGCATTGACGCCAGAGGCATTGGCCAGGCGGATGCCGCGTGCCGCAAGAGCTGCCCGATCGAATTGATCGTAGCCGGCCGCACACCCCTGGATGAACCGCAGCCGCGGGGCTTGCGCGAGCAGGTCGTTGCGCCAGAAGCCCGACAGCACGAGCACGTCCGCTTCCCCGATCCGCGCCCGCGTGTCATCGAGCGTCCAGGTCTGGTAAGATGCGAGCCCCGTCCGCCGCGGCACCATCCGCTCGGCGAAGCGATAGGCCGGGTGGGCAAAGTGGATGGTCGGATGCGCAGGCAGGCTCATGCGGTCTCTCCGGCGAGCGCCCCGCGTACGCGCGAATGGAAGTAAGCGAGCCCCTGCTCGTGGCGCGGGCTGAGCGGACCCGACGTGTAGATGCCTGCCGCCAGGTTGCGCTGGACCACCTCGCACATGGGGAAGTCCTCGGCGACGACACCACACGTGGTCGCGGCCGCGCGGTCCTTCTCCGCATCCGACAGGCCGGCGTCCGGATCGAAGTAGAAGTCGAACACCAGCTCCATGCGATCCGAGGAGAGCGGCAGGATCCGGCAAATGTTGAAACCGGTGCCATAGACCCCGATCGTGTTGTTGGGCCAGCGCCAGAGGAAGAGCCCGCCATAGGCGCCGCCCCCCTTCGGGCTCGCGCGGTGGATCGAGACCTGCCGGCCGTTCTCGACGCGATAGGTTCCCATATCGAGGTCGGCCGCGAGGCCCTTGTGCATGTAGGGGATGTGGTAGCCTTCGAGGTAGTTGTCCGTGTAGGTCTTCCAGTTGAAGTCGAGATCGAAGCTCTTGCGGCCATGAAAGACGTAGCGCTCGATGGCCAGATCCGCTGTCGCCGTCGCGAGGTCGCCGAGCCCGGCCGCGAGCGGCCCGGCAGCGGCATCGAGATTGACGAAGACGAAGCCGCGCCAGCCTTCCACCTTCACCGGATAGAGGCCGAGTGCCGCCCCATCGAACGCATCGTCGTCGGCAAAGCCCGGGCGGCGCTGCAGCCGGCCGTCCAGATCGTAGAGCCAGCCATGATAGCGACAGCGGATCGCTGCGCAGTGGCTGGCGCCGTCCTCGACCAGGATGCCCGCCCGGTGGCGACAGACATTGTGGAAGGCGAC
>JANNSW010000131.1:0-1515 GCA_031403055.1 Hyphomicrobiaceae bacterium
GCCTTCATCATGGGCGCGGGCGTCGCCGGCCTGCAGGCGATCGCCACCGCGCGGCGCCTCGGCGCCATCGTCACCGCGACCGACGTGCGCCCCGCCGCCAAGGAGCAGGTCGCCTCGCTCGGCGCCAAGTTCGTCGCCGTCGAGGACGAGGAGTTCAAGGCCGCCGAGACCACGGCAGGCTACGCCAAGCCGATGTCGGCCGACTACCAGAGAAAGCAGGCCGAGCTGGTCGCCAAGCACATCGCCACCCAGGACATCGTCATCACCACGGCGCTGATCCCCGGCCGCCCGGCGCCGCGTCTCATCACCAAAGAGATGGTCGCCGCCATGAAGCCCGGCTCCGTCATCCTCGACATGGCGGTCGAGCGCGGCGGTAATTGCGAGCTCTCCAAGGCCGGCGAGACGGTCGTCGCGGGCGGCGTCACCATACTGGGACCGCTCAATCTCGCGGGCGAGGTCGCGGCCAATGCGTCGGCCCTCTATGCCAAGAACCTATTCAACTTTCTCGATCCCCTGATCGAGAAGGGCGCGGACGCCTTGAAGATCAACTGGGACGACGAGATCATCAAAGGCACGCTGGTGATGAAGGACGGTAAAGTCGTGCATCCGGGGTTGCAGGCGAAAGGATGAGGCCATGAGCTCGAAATCCGACATGAGGCAGCAAGCAGCGGGCAGCGGGCAGCAGTTGTGCGCCCGCGCTGCCCGCTGCCTGCTGCCAGCTGCCCTCCTGCTGGTTTTTCCTGTCTTCCCCGCCCTCGCCTCCGTCGGTGGCGACGTCGATCCCTTTGTCTATCGCCTCGCCGTGTTCGTGCTGGCGATCTTCGTCGGCTATTACGTGGTCTGGAGCGTCACGCCGGCGCTGCACACTCCACTCATGAGCGTGACGAATGCGATCTCCTCGGTGATCGTCGTCGGCGCGCTGCTGGCGGTCGGCGTGTCGCTCGCCTCCTCGGGCTCGGTCCTGGCCAAGCTGTTCGGCTTCCTCGCCCTCACCATGGCCTCGGTCAACATCTTCGGCGGCTTCCTCGTCACCAGCCGCATGCTCGCCATGTACAAGAAGAAAGTGAAATGAGGCAGCGGGCAGCAGGCAACGGGCAGCAGGTGTAATACCGGACTCTTTTCCGTTGCCCGCTGCCCAGCTCTTGGAGCACCACCACCCATGACACCCGACCTCGTCGCCATCCTCTACCTCGTCGCCGGCGTGCTGTTCATCATGGCGCTGCGTGGCCTGTCGAGCCCCGCCTCGAGCCGGTCCGGCAACATCTGTGGCATGCTCGGCATGGGTGTAGCCGTAGTGACGACCGCGGGTCTGCTGGGCGAGCAGAGCGCTCTGACCTGGGGCCTCATCGCCGCCGGCATGCTGGTGGGTGGCGGCATCGGCGCCTATACGGCCAAGAACATTCCCATGACCGCGATGCCCGAGCTGGTCGCCGCCTTCCATTCCCTCGTCGGTCTCGCGGCTGTGTTCGTCGCGGCCGGCGCCGTCTATGCGCCCGATGCCTTTGGCATCGGCTC
>JANNSW010000132.1:0-2409 GCA_031403055.1 Hyphomicrobiaceae bacterium
GCGATGGCGAAGGATCTGCTCGCCGCACTCGGAGGCGATCCCAAGCTGATCGAGGGCTACGGCAAGGGCTCGATCGCGGGGGAAGCTGGCGAGAGCGAGCACGCCGCGCTCTGGCATGCGCCGGGCGGCTACGGCATGCGCGAGGTGCTCGGCGGGGCAAGAGCGATCGTCGCCTCGACCAAGAAAGTCGGCGGACCGGGAACCCGGCTCGACGTGCCGGTGACGCACATCAATGCTTCCTACGTGCGCAGCCATTTCGACGCGATCGAGGTTGGGATCGCGGACGCGCCGCGCGCCGACGAGCTGCTGCTCGCCCTCGTCATGACGACAGGACCGCGCGTGCATGCCCGCGTCGGCGGCCTCGCGGCAAGCGAGATCAAAGGCGAGGACGGCCTCGGATGAAGGCCAGCATCCGCAAGATCGTGGTGGTGCTCGAGGAGACGCAGCGCGAGATGGAGCAAGTGGTCAGCCCGCCGACGCGGCGCGCGGCCGCCATTGCCGTAATCGCGAACCCGTTCGCCGGCAAGTATGTCGAGGACCTGACGCCGCTCATCGAGATCGGCGAGGAGCTGGGCGCGCTGTTGGCGGCAAGGGCCGTCGCCGCGCTCGGCATCGATGGTGCGATGGCCGAGAGCTACGGCAAGGCGGCCGCGGTCGGGGCGAACGGCGAGCTCGAACATGCCGCCGCCATCCTGCATCCCAAGCTCGGCGCGCCCGTCAGGAAAGTGCTCGGCAAGGGCGCGGCCCTGATCCCCTCCTCGAAGAAGCGCGGCGGCCCTGGCGTCGCCCTCGATATTCCGCTCGGCCACAAGGACGCGGCGTTCGTGCGCAGCCATTTCGACGGCATGGAGGTCAGGATCAACGACGCGCCACGCGCCGACGAGATCATGGTCGCCGTCGCCGTCACCGACAGCGGCCGGCCGCTGCCCCGCGTCGGCGGATTGAAAGCGAGCGAGATCAAGGGCGAGGACGGGTTGAGGTAGGCGTCGATCCTGTCGCTCACCCCGACCGTGCCGCCTTAGATGATGCGGCAAACCCCGACGCCGCGGCTACTGCGGCAGCGTCCCCGCCTTCCGCCGGGCAACGAGCCAGTCGAAGAAGTCCGCGTCCGGCCTCGCGGCAAGCGCCGTCAGCTCGTCGATTGCGTCCTCGGGCAGCTTCGCCGCGGCGCGCCGCCGCAGCTCATCGACATTGGCGATCCGATGCCCCTTCCACGTCGCCCGCTCGATCAGGAAGAGGGCGTAGCCAGGTGCGAGCGCGGTGCGGTCTTTCAGCAATGCGACCTCGGCCAGGAGTGCCTGGGCACCGGGGTGGTCGGCCTCGGCAAGAAACCACAGATCGACGATGGCCGCGTAGAGGTCGGAGATCGCGGGCGGTCGCTTGCCCTCCGGGTCGAACCTCAGCGCCTCGACGAGATCGGGGAAGGGCGGCACCTCGAGCTTCAGCCGCGCGATCTCGGCCTCGGCATTCAAGAGCTTCCGCGCCGTGAAACAGAAATAGAGATCATGGGCGTTGTGCTCGATGATCCACTCCATCCAGTCCGCTTCATCCAGAGGAAACTTGATTTCCAATGGCAGCTCGGGATGCCGCCGGCGAAACGCGGTTTCGTAGATCTCACGGGCAGTCCGACAATCCAGAATTGAGATATGCTGGCGGTAGAGGGTTTCCTCGGGCTCGGTCAACAACTCACTTTCGGCCTCGTAGCAGCTCTGCGCCCAATATGGCTGCGCCGATTTGCTCCAGTACTCGGCTTTCGATCGCAAACAATTTTTCGCAAAAGAGTCGCTGGGCGCGAATGTCGCTAACCCGATAAGCAGGAAGGTGCAGCCAATAACGTATCTCATGACTTATCCCCGCTATTAGCTAGTCGTGTATGATGTGTCTATGTATGGCCTGTAGAGGACAGCATATATTGACAAAGAAACCCAGAGAACGTTATGCCGGCGTGTAGGCAACAACATCGCTAATCTCAATGCCGACCTGAGTTCGATGCATACCCAGAATCGGACACTCCTGCAAGAGATTCGCGACAACGAAAGGCGCGTCGAGGAGGCGCGGCGCCAAGTGCGGGACCTGATGGTTCCGACGGTTCCGGGCATGGGTCGGCTGCGTTCGCGGATCGGAAAAATCGACGAGGATCAAGGTGATCTCATTCAGGAAATCAATCGGGTCAATCGCTTGAGCGACGCGCAGTCCGTGCTCGCCGCCGAGATCCGCAACCTCGACATGCTGAAGTCCAAGATCCCC
The DNA here is from genome assembly GCA_031403055.1 of Hyphomicrobiaceae bacterium. GTDB lineage: Bacteria > Pseudomonadota > Alphaproteobacteria > Rhizobiales > Hyphomicrobiaceae > JANNSW01. The sequence continues at coordinate 2,248 of JANNSW010000132.1, forward strand.
CAGATCGAGCGCCGGATCGAGGAGCTCAGGCGGCTTGTGGAGGTATCGAATGCAGACTTCGCCCGGATGCGCTGTAGCGATGTGGTAGGCGCCGGCGAGATCTGGCGTTGAGGGGCGCCGCGGGTCGTCAGATTGCGCCGGTGCTCGTGGGGAAGAAGCTCG
>JANNSW010000133.1:0-2263 GCA_031403055.1 Hyphomicrobiaceae bacterium
CCGGTCGCAGCCTTGACTGCCTCGCTCCACTGCCCCCAAGTCTGCAGCCCGAACGGCTCCGCCGGCAGCAGGCCTGCCGCGGCTGCACAAAGCTCGGCATCCTCGATCACCGGCGCGATCGGCCCCTCGACCACCAGCCACCAGTCGAGCGCTTCGCCGAGCCGCTGGAGATTGCCGCGAACCGCCAGCCAGAACGCCGCGCCCCCGCCCACGCCCAGCGCCGCCAGCCGTGACGCGACGGCCTCGAACGGCAACTCGTGCAGCAGCTTGGCGTTCAACTGCTCGAGCTCTTCGGGATCGAAGCGGGCCGGCGCACGGGCAATTCGCGAAAGATCGAACCGTGCCACCAATGCCGCCAGATCAGGGAACGGCGCCACCGGATCCGACGTGCCGATCGTCGCCGCATAGCTCGCGACCGCCATCGGCTCGAGGCCGGCCTCGCGGAAGGAGGCGATCGACAGGCTGCCGAGCCGCTTGGAGAGGCCCGCGCCATCGGGTCCGACCAAAAGGCTGTGGTGGGCAAAGGCGGGCGGCTGTGCGCCCAACGCCTCGAAGATCGCGATCTGGACTGCCGTGTTGGTGACGTGGTCCTCGCCGCGGATCACATGCGTGATGGCGAGCTCGATGTCGTCGACGACGGAGGCGAGCGTGTAGAGGAACGCGCCGTCCTCGCGCACCAGCACGGGGTCGGAGAGGGTCGCGATCTCGATCGCCTGGTGGCCGCGGATGCGGTCGTCCCAGGCGATGCTGCGCGGCTCGCCCAGCAGGAAGCGCCAATGGGGCTTGCGGCCCTCGCTTGCGTGCTTGCTGTGGTCGGCTGGCGTCAACTTCAGCCCGGCGCGATCATAGATGGGCGGCAGGCCACGCGCCAGGCGGCGCTTACGCTTGCGGTCGAGCTCGTCTGCCGTCTCGTAGCAGGCATAGAGCCGGCCCGCCGCCCGCAGCCGCTCGACCGCCCCGTCATAGCGCTCGAACCGGTCCGACTGGCGGACCATCCAGTCATGCGTCAGGCCCAGCCACGCCAGATCCTCGGCGATGCCGGTCGCGAACTCCGCCTTCGAGCGCTCCACATCGGTGTCGTCGAGCCGCAACAGGAACGTGCCCCCGCTCCGGCGCGCGTAGAGCCAGTTGACGAGGGCGGTGCGGATGTTGCCGATGTGCAGCCGGCCGGTGGGGCTCGGCGCAAAGCGGACGGCGGGGCGGATATCGGTCAAGCGGATCTCGGCGAGCCTTCGATGGGTTCATCGAGGGCTTGGCATCCCTTGGGCTTTGGCGCAAGGGCGCGATGGGTCAGCCGCGGCAGTCGCCGCCGCGGCAGTGGCGCTTGGTCCACCACGGCATCGGGCATGATCTGCCTTGTGCGGGCCGACAGGATGGTGTCGGCGATCCGCTCGACCAGGACGAGGCTCTTCGACACGAACACGACGCGCTCGCCGGTCCTGGTTGCAAGCATGAGCTTGGCCACGCGCCGGTCGGGCACGTTGCGCGCATCCTGCAGCAGGCTCAGGCCCACGCCGCCCAGCAGCACCACCGCGATCAGGAACTTGGGTCCCCAATAGCCCGCGATCACCGGCAGCCAGAACAGCACGGCAGCTCCGATGAAGAGGTTGGCGGCGAGCAGCAGCCCGAGCACGCCCGAGCGCTCGTCGACCTCGATGCTGGCGGCGACCACGTCGGGAATCGCAATGCGCAGCCCGTCGAACTCGGCCCAGTGCGTGCCGATCACGGCCCCATCCGCGCGCAGCAGGATTTTCTCGCGGGGGGCAGCGGGGTCGGCGGTCGGGGTCGTGGCGTCGATCATCGCGACAGTCTCGCACGATGGAGTTTGGAATGCGCTAACGCGACTTTGGCGTAACAGTATCCATTCACGGCCATCAGCTTCATCCCTCATAAGCTTAGTCACTATCGACCGTTTCCTCTGCCCGACGTCACCCCTGCCCCCCGAGCCCGGCATGGCATGATGCCGGGCTTGCTTGCTATGGTGGGCGGCGAGAAGGCTTGGACTATCGTCCGAGCCTGCAGCACTCGGCGCGGGGAGCGACGTCATGGCCAAGGCCGATATTTTCCACAAGGACTTCCAGACGAAGCCGTTCTGGTGGCACGCCTATGAGCCCAAGGCCGTCGGCGAGCGCGAGGTCCCCAACCGCTCGCGCGTCGCCATCGTCGGCGCGGGCTATGCCGGGCTCTCGACGGCGATCGAGCTGACCAAGCTCGGCGTCGAGTGCGTGCTGATCGATGCGACCAGCCCCGGCTGGGGAGCTTC